>JBGTIA010000673.1:0-11324 GCA_041745835.1 Ilumatobacteraceae bacterium
ATTGGCACGTGCTCGTCGCCAACCTCGCCCAGGGGATCGACGGGCGCTGGTCGGCGTTGGACGGCCGGGCGATCTACGACACCGCGCGTACGGGTGGTGCGGTGTTCCAGGCGGCCATGCGCCGCGAACTCACGAGCGCGCTCGGTGTCGAGTGGGGACCGATCCACGAGGACGCCGCCGAGATCGCCGGCATCCCACACACACTGTTGCGAGAGTTCTCGCAGCGACATGAACAGATCGCCGAGTGGCTTGCCGACGCCGGAGAGTCCGGGCCTACTGCTACGGCCACCGCACAACGCGCGACCCGCACCCGCAAGCAGGTGCCTGCGGACTTCTCGGCGGTCGAGGCCGACTGGCACGCCCGAGCCGAAGCGGTCGGTTGGGGCCCGGTCGAGCTCGAGCAGCTCTTCGCCTCGACAGTCCCGGTAGCCGTCCGAGGCGGTTTCGTGATCGAGGACGAGTCGTGGTGTCACGGTGTCCGGTCCGTGACGACACGGCTGGTCGGGTTCGATGAGTGGCTCGACTGGCTGCTCGATCACCGGGTCACGGCCCACGAGGGGACGTTCACCAGGTTCGATCTGACCCGAGCGGTCGCATCCGCGCTGCCGGTGTCGACGTCGATGGAGGTCGTCGAGGCCACTGTGCAGCGTGCGCTGGGTTCACCGGCGGTGGTGCCCGTCGGCGACCGCTCAACCCAGTTGGTGGTCGCCAGTCCTGATTGTCGGGTGATCGCCGACGACCGCGAACGGACCTACACCTCGCGGTCACTGCTCGCACTCGAGGAACGACTCGTCGAGCAGCTCGTCCGCTGCGTCGATTCTGGTGTCGCCGTCCTGGAACACGGTCGTGTCGAGGCCGCCGTCGGCAGGTCGACGCTGGGCATCGATCAGGCAGCGGCGGTGAAGGCGGTCGCCTTCTCGGGTGACCGGTTCTCGGTGCTCGTCGGTCGGGCAGGCACGGGTAAGACCCACACGCTCGGCACGATCCGGATGCTCTACGAAGACGCGGGGTTCACCGTCATCGGGTTGGCACCGTCGGCACGAGCGGCCCGGGAGCTCGAAGCCGGCGCCGGGATCGACTCGACCACGTTGGCTCGCCATCTCGTCGAGCACCGCGACATCGACGCTGGCACCGTGGTCGTCGTGGACGAGGCCGGCATGGCGGCGGTCCGCGACCTTTCCGGTGTCGTCGATCAGGTGACACGGCTCGGCGCCAAGCTCATCCTCGTCGGTGATCACCATCAGCTTCCCGAAGTCGCCGCCGGCGGAGGATTCCGGGCAGCGCTGGAAGTGCTCGGTGACCGCGTCGCCGAGCTGACCGTCAACCGACGCCAACACGCGACATGGGAACACGCGGCACTCGATCAGCTCCGCCACGGCGACGTCGCCGCAGCCTTCGCCGCCTACCAAGCGCATGGTCGGGTCGTGCTCGACGATGACCGTCACGAACTCCGGCAGCGAGCGGTCGCCGACTGGAGCACGCTGCGCACCGACGCCGTCACGCTGATGCTCACCGGCACCCGCGCCGAAGCTCACCAGCTCAACCTCCTCGCCCGGCAGACCCTCGCCGACGCGGGCGAGCTCGACCTCGAACGAGCCGTCATGATCGGTGGACGATCGTACGCACCCGCCGAGTACGTCATCTTGCGCCGCAACCACCGAGGCCAGCACCTCGCCGACGGGACCGAGTTCGCCGTGGACAACGGGATGCGCGGTCAGCTCACCCACATCGACGCCGTCGGAGCGCATGTCACGTTGACGAGCGGTGAGGAGATCGTGCTCGACCGCGGCTACCTCACTGCGGGTTGGCTCGACTACGGCTACGCCTCCACCGTCCACACAGCACAGGGCGTCACCTGCGACCACGTCGTCGTCGTCGGCCCGGCCGGCCTCTACCGAGAAGCGGTCTACGTGGCGATGTCGCGGGCCCGGCTGTCGGCGTGGATCTACGGCACCACCGAGTCACTCGACATAGCCGACCGGCACGCCACCGGCATCCCACTCCCCGGCGAACGCGCTCCCGACCCCGAGCACGACCTGATCGACCGCATCGGCGTCTCCGGCGCGAAGCAGCTCGTGTCGGCACTGGACGCGGAGGCGGCACGCATCGGTGACCTTGCCACCCAGGTCCCGGTCGCCACGCTTCTCGCCCGAGCGCAGCAGGCGCGCCACGCCGAGTGGGTCGCCGAGCACGAGAGCCACACCAACCCTGCGAACCTGCGCGGCGACCTCGAGCGGGCAGTCACGGTCCGGGAGCACGCTGAGATCGGCCGCCGCGTGCGGGCCCTCGATCGAGACAATGTCGGTCACGTCATTGCGCTCGACGACACCGACGGCACCTGCGATGTCCTGTTCGTCAATGATCGGGGTCGCTCGGCGACCCGAACGATGGCATGGGATGAGCTCGTGGTCATCGATCAGCTCGAGCCCACCGCACTCACCGAGGAGGCCGTGGCGACACTCCGGCGGATCACCGACGATGTCGAGTGGGCTTCACGTGAATGGGCATCGGCGCTCGCTTCCCGCAATGTCGAGCCTGGCGACGCCATTCGCTTCCAGCGCGCGGCGAACGTCGCGTGCGAGCGTGCGGCTCACCGATTGCGGGCTGACGCTCCGGAGTGGCTCACGAACTGGCTCGGCAACCGGCCGACCGACGGGCCGGGAGCCGCCGTGTGGGACGACTCCGTCGCTCGGATCGCACATCACCGTGCCGTCCACGAGATCGACGCCGCAATCCCGGGACTCGGGCCACAGCCACTCGACCCGCGAGCGGCCGAGGGTTGGCAGGGGCTGATGCTGCGGACGCTGCGAGATCGCATCTGGCTGACCGACCGCCGGCACGAACCACAGGCCACCCGCACGTGCCTGTCGGCAACCGAGATGCACGATCGACGCGCCGAACTCCAGGCACTGATGAGCACCGCACCTGCCGACCACCGCGAACTCATCGAACATCTCACCGCCGGCAAGGTCGGCTCTGCAGAAGTCCACGAGCATCTCGTCGCGGCGACCACCGCTCAACAAGATCGACGGGACTGGATCGTTGCCAACTGGCCGTACGTCGTCGAACTGGAACAAGTCAACGCTCTGATCAACGCCCAACCTGCCTTCGCCCACTGGCCCCCGGCAACCCCTCCCCCAGTACAGGCCGTGCTCGACGCCGTGGCGAGCTGCGCAAGTCCTCCGCGGGCACGTGAGCAGCGCACCCTGGCGACACTCGACCAGCAGGCCGCGGCCAACGACCCCGTCAGGCAGGCCGAGGCCAAGATCCGCGACCTCGACCAACTCGCCCCATGTGCCTCGACGAGCGCTGAGCGGGCTGCGGTCGAGGAAGCGCTGCGGGCGGCGCGGCTCGAACTCCGTCAGGCTCGCCGAGAACAACACATCGACGACGTCTTCGCCCGATACGGCGGCAGCGCTCAGAACGACGCGATCGAACGGCGACGGCTCACCGTTGGCTACGACGTGCTGACCGGCCCGCCCGACTGGGTCGTCGAACAGCTGCGACGACTGCACGACGACGGCCGCCTCGGCACTACCCGCGTCAGCGATCTGGCTACCCGGATCGTCGCTGCGGCGGTGCACCTCGACCGGCACGGGTGCCTCCCCGACGGCTGGGCCGAGTTCGGCCTGCGTCCAGGTACCCGCCCGGTACCCGTCATGGAGATCGAGGTACCCGGACTGTGATCCGGGTAGCGAGTCGGGCGGTGATCCGTGACGTCCCTGTCGGACGATCGCCGACATGCACGAACCCACGGACAACACCTCACACACCAACACACCGAGGCCACCGCTGCTCGTCACGATCCCGCAAGCAGCCGAGCTCCTCGCCGTCGGTCGATCGACCATCTACCAACTGATTTGGGACGACGAACTCGCACCAATCCGCATCGGCCGCAGCGTCCGTCTCACCATCGACGACCTCCAGGACTAAGTGCAACGCAAGCGTGCGGCGTGAGCGCGATGGCGTTCGCATCCACGACTCGTCAGGTATGCTGGCATACGTGCAGCGCACCACGGTGAAACTCCCTGACGACCTGGACGCACGGTTGCGTCACGAAGCCCAACGGCGCGGCGTGACCGTCTCGGAGGTCACGCGTGAAGCGATCGAGACCTTGCTCGAAGCGCCACACGGTCGACGCAGATTGCTTGCGGCCGGCGCCGGCGCGAGCGGTCACCAAGAGATCTCCGAACGGATCGAGGAGATCATCGCCGGCGAGGTGGCGCAATCGCACTGATCGTCGACGCCGGCCCGCTCTACGCCTACGTCGACCGCGACGACCGACACCACACCGAGTGCCTCGAACTGCTCGAGACACACCCCGGCCCGCTGATCGTGCCGACCCTCGTGATCACCGAAGTCGTGTATCTCGTCGCCAGCCGCCTCGGCAGCGACGCCGAGATCCGATTCCTGGGCGACCTGGCGACCGGCAACCTCATCGCCGAGCCGGTCGCTGCCGCCGACTGGATGCGCATCGCCGAGCTCGTCGGCCGGTACAGCGACCTTCCCCTCGGCACCGTCGACGCATCGGTGATCACCGTCGCCGAGCGACTGAGAACCACCGAGATCGCCACGCTCGACCGACGACACTTCACCGTCGTGAGATCCGACCTCGGCGAGCTCACGCTCCTGCCCTGACCGGACTGGGGCGGAGTGGGCGATCAGGCGGCGGGGATGAAGCGGATCCTCAGACCGAGCGCGCGTGCGACCTTCACGATAGTGACGAAGCTCGGATTGCCGTCGGCCGACAGCGCCTTGTACAACCCTTCTCGGCTCATCCCCGTGCGCCGCGCCAACTCGCTCACATTGCCGGAGCGAGCGATCGTCCCCAGCGCTTGGGCCACGAAGACGGGATCGTCGCCGGCCTCCTCGAACACTGCTTCGAGGTACGCCGCGACAGCATCGATGTCGTCGAGGTAGTCGGCGGTGTCGAACGGAGCGAACTGGTCAGGCGTCGTGCTCATGGTGTTCCCGGCTTCTCGCCTCGGAGGCGATACGTTCGTGCGTTCCTCGTCCTGGCTGGCTCTTCGCCACCGCACAGCTCCGGACGACTCTAAAACCGTGAACCATCGTTGACACCTCTCGAGGTCGTCAGACCAAGAACCATCCTGGCGCGACGGCCCGCTCTTCCCGCGTCCGTTACTCCCGCGGTTACTCCCGCGAGCCGGTTCGAAACCTCGCCCCGATTCCCCTGAGCAGGACCGACGCGTCACTCCTCGAGAAAGGTGCGCAATCCCTCCCGTTCCGCCAAGAATTTCATCTCCGGTCAGCCGATGGTGGTTTCCTACAGCTTGCGAGCTCGGATCAACTCCTCGGATCGATCGTCGCGCAGACCATCCAGCACGACCTCGCCGCTCCCGCCGAGCGGGTTTCGCGCAAGCTCCCACAGCGACAATCCCAGGCCGTACGTGTGGATGCGTTGCGGGAGGTCGATGCGGATCATGCAGCTGTCGGGGAGTTCGAGCTCGCCGTGCCCCGTGATCGCGCCGAGCCGCCCGTCGCTCGAGAGCGCGACGATCTCGTCACTGTCGACGGCGAGCAGCGCAGCAGTGGCCTGGAACTGGATCGTCGACGGCGGCGCTCCGACCGGGAGACGACGCACGGGAATCACCAGCGCGACGTGGGACTCGTCGGCGACGTTGCGCGCCTTCCGGCTCGTGGAGATCGTGCTGATGTAGAGCCGGCCCGCGACGTGCTCGTAGATCGCGGCCGCAACGTGTGGTCGCCCAGCAGGCGAAACGGTCGCCAGCATGCAGAACGAACGCCGGGCGATGGCCCTGCTGATCTGTTTTGGATCCGGATGGTGCGCGTCGGCGGAATGCGACTTCGTCGTTGTCATGGCAGACACACAACCACGTCTCGGTGAGCGTAGGAATGGTTCAGCGGCTCACATTCATACGTCTCCGTCTACACTGGGTCGGTGGATGCCCTGACAGGACTGCTCGACGGGCCGCAGGCATCCGGGGCCTTCGTGATGCGCATGGTGATGGAAGCTCCATGGGGCATCCGGGTCGAGGACCGCGCGCCACTCACCGTCGCTGCCGTCATCGATGGCGAGGCCTGGGTGACGCCAGCGGGCGAATCACCGAGTCGGCTACGTCGAGGGCAGATCGGATTGCTCGGCGGACCCCACCCGTACCGATTCGGCGATCGACCGGAGGCGCCTGTCCAAGTCGTGGTCCATCCAGACCAACGCTGCGAGGACCTGCACGGCCGATCGATGGTCGAGCCGTTCCTGCGCGGTGTACGGACCTGGGGCAACAGCCACGACGGGGACACCGTCGTGGTGATCGGCACCTACGAACACCTCAGCGAGCGCGGGCGCCGCATCCTGCGCGATCTCCCACCGCTCGTCATCGTCGACCGCGACGACAGCGGAACACGCTGGGTCGATCTGATCGACGCAGAACTCGTCCGCGACCTTCCTGGTCAAGGCGTCGTGCTCGATCGTCTTCTCGACCTGCTCACGGTGTCGGCCCTGCGCTCGTGGTTCGAATCGCGCGGAGCGAGCGCTCCCGGCTGGTGGCAGGCGGCCGACGATCCGATTGCTGGTCCAGCCCTACGACTCCTCCAGCACAACCCACGACATCCGTGGACCGTCGCGCTACTCGCCAGCAACGTCGGCGTGTCACGAGCGTCGCTCGCCCGCCGCTTCTGTACGGTCGTCGGCCAACCACCGATGGCGTTCCTCACCGAATGGCGACTGATGCTCGCCGCCGAACTCCTGCTGGTACCCGGAGCGACCGTCCAAGCCGTCGCGTCCCAGGTCGGTTACGGCACCGGTTTTGCGCTCAGCGCTGCGTTCAAGCGCGAGCGCGGAATCAGTCCGTCCGAACACCGGAGGACGCGAACTCACCCGTTCGGGTGAAGCTGGTTCCCGCGCGATCGCCCGAGGACGTGGATCGATAGGGTCACGTCGATGTTTGCCGACGATGCGCCACTACGAGTCGAGCGAGGCCCGGAAAGCATCGTTCTCATCGGCGAGATCGACGCCCACACCGAGGCACAGGTCCGTGATGAACTCACCCGTGCGCCCGATTCCGGCGACGTTCGCGTCGATCTCTCCGGCGTGACGTTCATCGATTCGAGCGGGCTTCGCGTGGTGCTGCAGACACACCAGAATCTTCTCCAAGAAGGCCGTCGTCTCGTGCTTGTGGCCCCCTCCACGGCGGTGAGCCGACTCATCGTGGTCGCCGGTCTCGTCTCGCATCTCCACGTCGAAACACAGCCTGACTCGGCCGACACGCCTCAGCGCAGCGCCAGCGCCGAACGCTGACCGGCGGGCGTGAGCCCACGTTCGTTGGCGATCAGCGCGGCTTGGGTGCGATTGCCCACGCCAAGCTTCGCGAACACCTTGCGGGCGTGCGTCTTCACCGTGTCGACCGACAGATACAGCTCGTCGGCGATCGCCCGATTCGAGAGCCCCTGACCCAGTAGCGCGAGCACCTCGCGCTCCCGTTCGCTCAGCGTTGGTACCCCAGGGCATCGTTGGCGCTTGCCCGGCGCATCCCGCTCGCCGCGATGAACCCGCTCGAGCGCCTCGACCAACTGCTCACCCGTCGCGCTCTTCAAGATGACGGCGTCGATTGCTCGCTCGCCGATGTCGTTTGCGAAGTCATCAGGCAGATCCCACGTGTAGAGCACGACCTTGCCGAGTGAGGGGTCGCCAGCCATCGCATCGACTCGCGACAACGCGGAACGTCTCCCGGCGAACGTGTCGAACAGGGCGATGTCGGCCGGCACCGTCGGCAGTCCACCCACTTCGAGGTCGACCACCTTCACGCGCTCCGGAAACGGAGCGAGCATGGCGGCGAGGCCGCGCACGACCAACTCGTAGTCGTTCACGATCACGACGCTGACCGGTCTCATGATGCGCCACTACCCCGTCGCCTGCGCCACGAACCGTTGCGACACGGGGAAGCATCCAACCGCACGATCATCTCGGTCAGGGCTGGGTGATGGGCAGGTTCGACACGGTCGGTGGATCGACGGTCCGCGTGTCGGTTGCGGGAGGACCATCATCGATGCCGTCGACGGAGTCGTCGGGTACGAGCGCATCGCTTCCGCACCCGGCGAGGACCACCACGATGGCGACGGAGGCGAGGAGCGCACGACGACGGTGCTGGTTCGATGTCATGCGGCACCGTTCCCCGTGCCGCTGTCGACTACACCGGCGACGTCATGTCGACATCTCTGACCGAGGTATCCATCTCTGTGAGCACGAGCGGTTCAGGCGCCGCGGCTCTGTGCCACGAGGAGCGCCGCGGCCTCGCGACATTGCTGCTCGAGCGCGACGACAGCGGCCTCGAACGCTCGGTGCGGTGAACCGGTCGGGTCGGCCACTTCGGGAACCGCCGCTCGCAGGTACTCGTTCGCACGGCGCTCCTCGGTCAGCGAACGGACCCAGGTCCGCAGATCGCTGGCGGAGTCGTCGCCGCCGCTGACGGCAGCGGCGAGGAATTCCGGCAGCGTCATTGCCCGTCGGAACGCATCGGGTGACAGCGCTGCGATTTTCACGACGTGGGTGCGTTCGGCGGTCAGGATCAGATCGGCGTCGTCGACCAGTGCAACGGTCGTGGTCGAGCTTCGATGAGCAGACACGTCCAGATCGCGGCGTCGCATTGCGTCGACGGCATCGTCGATCGCCGGGATGTCCACCGGACCGAATCCTGACGAACGAATCTGGACTGCGCCATCACCGAGAAGCTCGATCAACACGGCGTCCAACATTGCCGCCATCATCACCGACCGCGTCCGATTGTGGCTGCAGACCGTGAGGATGCGCAGCGATGGATCGGCGGGCGTGGTCAACGCAGATCCAGACCGAACACGTCGTGGAAGGTGCGGTAGTAGTCGTCATCCTCCTCGATCGCCCCCATGGCGATCCAGTCGCTGTCGTCGATCCGATCGTGCAACTCGGCCAGTTCGGCCCCGCCCCAGCTGACCGGATATCGCAGGCGGGGGCTGTCGGTGGTGATCGCTTCGTGGATGACCTCGGCCACCTCGAACGGATCGGTCGCGTTGGCCATCCCGGTCATGTAGAACTGGAACATGCGGCGGTAGTGGGCGTCGTACGCGCCCGTCGAGTTCGGTGCGTCGACGTTCTTCGCGAAGATCGCCGACTTGGTCACGCCCGGCTCGATGATGGCCACTCGAATCCCGAACGGTGCCAACTCCTGCGCCAGACCCTCGCTCAGCCCCTCGAACGCCCACTTCGACGCCACGTACGGCGACTGTGCAAGTGCTGCGATCCGACCGGCGACCGACGTGATGTTGACGATGGTGCCGCTGCCGCGCTCGCGCATCTGCGGCAACACGGCCTGGATGCACCGCACTGCACCGCACAGGTTGACGTTCATCACCGACAGGTAGAACTCGGTCGGACACTCCTCGGCGACCGCATTGCCGCCGACGCCTGCGTTGTTCACCAGGTGGTCGACGCGACCTGTTGCGTCCAGGATTCGCTCGAAACCTGCCCGCACCGATTCGTCGTCGGCGATGTCCAACTCGTACAGCTCCACGGAGACGCTGGCGTCGGTGGCCATGTTGCGCAGCTTGTCGGCTCGCTCCTCCGATCGAACGGTGCCGATCACTCGGTGTCCCCGAGCGGCGAGATGGATCGCAGTTGCACGACCGATTCCGGAATTCGCGCCGGTGACGACGCTCACGGGTCGGTCATCGGCAGTGAGCGGATCGTTCGACATCAACGCCACCGTAGCCGCGTCGTTTCTCTGCGGATCTGGTCCCGGATGGCGGGACGTATTCCGTGGAGAAATGCATCTGCCGTACCCACGCTGGGCACCGCGTGATCGTCAGCGCGTGATCGACGCCTGGATGTCGCGCACCCAGTCGTCGGCCTCGCGCCATCGGGCGTCGGCGTGCTCGCGGGTCGACTCGGCCTGGTCATCGGCAGCCGGATACGAACCCAGGAACTTCACGCCGCCCTGCTTGGAGTGCAGGGCCCGCATCGTGTCGGCGAGGAGTTCGTCGGACACGTGGGCCTCGGCGTACACGATGAAGCAGTAGTCGCCGAGACCGCCCGCCTTGGTCGGCCGACTGGTGAGGTTCGACAGGTTGATGCGTCGTGCAGTGAACTCCTGCAGGATCGACACGAGACTACCGGGCTCGTCGGCCCGCTGATAGACGACCAGTGCGGTCTTGTCGTTGCCCGTCGGTGCCGGAACACCGTCGCGGGCGACCACGACGAATCTCGTCTGGTTGCCGTCGTGGTCGGCGATGTCGGCCGCGACGACTGCCAGCCCGTACACATCGGCCGCAACTCGGGGGCCGAGTGCAGCGACGTCGTCGGCATCGCTCTCGCTGACGAGGCGCGCTGCGTCGGCCGTGCTGTAGGCCGCACGGATCTCGGCGTCGGGCAGTTGTTCGCGGAGGTAGCGGTGACACTGCGCCGTCGCGACAGGAATCGAGTACACCGAGTTGACGTCGGCCAACCTGACTCCCGGCCTGGCCAGCAGGCAGTGCTCGATGTCGATCACGATCTCCCGCTGGATCAACAGGTCGTGATCGAACGCCAACGCGTCCTGGGTGAAGTTGACCATCCCCTCGATCGAGTTCTCGATCGGCACGACGCCGCAGTCGACCTCACCCTGCTCGACGGCATCGAGCACGTCGGGGACGGTGCGGTACGCGACGTGTTCCGCGTCGGACAGATCGGGTTGCGACAGCAGGGCCTGCTGGGTGAACGTGCCGAACGGTCCGAAGAATCCCACCCGCTTCGCTGAGTTCGGTCCCATCAGCGCCAAGACTAGGGGTGCCGTTGTCGACCGGGCGCGACGTTTCGGATCGTGCGGCCGTTTCGTCGACGGCGTGGCACGATGGACCGGTGGACGAACTGGGCCTCCGGGCGCTCCTCGACGACGTGCAGTCGGGTGCGATGTCGCCCGACGACGCAGTTCTCCGGCTGCGTCGCCTGCCGTTCGCCGACGTCGGGGGTGCCACCGTCGATCACCATCGACACCTCCGATCGGGTCTGCCGGAAGCGATCTACGGGCCGGGCAAGAGCCCGGTGCAGTGTGTCGCCATCGTTGCGGAACTGCTGGCTCACGGCACCGGACCGGTGCTGCTGACGCGCACCGACGACGCCCAACGCGTCGCCTGCGTCAATGCCCACGGCCCGGCCGTCGAGGCCAGCGGCAGCCTCGTCTGGCGGTTGCCCGACACCACGTCAGCAGCGCGAATCGCCGTCGTCACCGCCGGAACCAGCGACATCCCCGTCGCCGACGAAGCGGCGCTGGCATTGCGGGCATACGGGTTCGATCCGACCGTGGTGGCCGACGTCGGCGTCGCAGGTCTGCACCGGCTGC
>JBGTIA010000674.1:0-1741 GCA_041745835.1 Ilumatobacteraceae bacterium
CCATCGGCGCCACAGCGTTGCTCGCCGGGGTGTTGCTGGTCAGCTCCGCGCGCCGCCGCCAACGCGGCGTCTCGTCGCCGACCGGTTGATCGAACCACCGGGTCCCGGCGACACGCTGCTGCGAGCCTGGTCAGGGGGTCATCAAGGCGACCGGGAGGCCGAGACCGACCTCGGGTCGCATCGTTGCGATCCGGCGACCGGGTTGGACCGCGTCCTTCGGTGCCGACACGCGATCGGCACCGATGAGCGCACACGCAGCGTCGAGATCCTCGACGTTGACGACGAGCCCCCAGAACGTTGCCGGTCCATCGGGCACGTCAGGCCGCTCGACGAGTTCGACGATCAGACCACCCGGTCCGATGCGGTGGAACCCTTGCCGCATGGTGCCGACCTGACGGACCCGCTTCAACTCGCATCCGGTCGCCTCGGCGAGAGCGGCACTGGTGCGCTCGAGATCGGGCGTGGTCACCACGACGTGGTCCAGCCCGACGGCACCGACCGGATGATCGGCGAAGACGGGAGCAGCCGGTTCGACGACCGACGTCGACAACCCGTCGACATCGGACACGGCGCCGGCGGGGACGTCACTCAGCGCCCACGCCACGGTGCCGGACACTGCGTCGTGCTCCGTGTCGCTGCCCGGAGGTACCGGCGCGACGATGCGCAGCGAGGTTCCGTGGAGGGGAAGAAATCCGTCGTCGGTGACGGCGAGGCCGAGTGAACGCCAGACAGCAGGATCACCTGCTACCGACAGCCACTCGACTCGGGGGCTCACGTCAGCGCAGGGATCGACTCGGGACGGCCGCTCGAACGAGCAGTGAGGTCAGCCGCGGCCCATGTTGGGGCGCTTGCCGTGATTCGCCTTCGAGCGGCGCATCTTGGCCTTCTTCTTCTTGGTCTTCTTCGACATAGGGCCATCATGCTACGGCGCCGCGCACCGGGCCCCAACCGCCGTCGTCTGCGCACCTCCGACCCACATTCGACGCCGGTCGACGTTTGCGAGACATTCCCGGTGGACCGGTCCACCGAAATCCTCACGCAAACGTTCGGGGTCGGCGGCTGGGCACGGGACGATCTACCGTGCGGCGATGGCAGAGATCCACGGCACCGTCGCACCCGGCTTCGAGGCGGTTCGCGCTGCGTTCGAGAACAACTTCGACACCCAGGGCGACGTCGGTGCCTCGGTGGCGATCACCGTCGGCGGCGAGTTCGTCGCCGATCTGTGGGGCGGGACCGCCACGTTCGACGGCCCCGACGACGGCGAGACCGGAGCGCCCGGCGTCGAGGGCGACTGGCAGGACGACACGATCATCAACGTGTGGTCGACCACCAAGACGATGGCGGCGCTGTGCTGTCTGATCCTCGCCGATCGCGGCGAACTCGACCTGTACGAACCGATTGCCACCTACTGGCCGGAGTTCGCCGGCGGCGGCAAGGAAACCGTTGCGACCCGTCACGTGCTCAGCCACACTGCCGGGCTGTCGGGATGGGACGAGCCGCTCGACATCACGGACCTGCTCGATCACGACAAGCTCGTCGCCATCCACGCCCGCCAGGCACCGTGGTGGGAGCCCGGTTCGCAGTCCGGCTATCACGCCATCAGCCAGGGTTACCTGCTCGGCGAGATCGTGAAGCGGGTGTCGGGTCGCAGCCTCGGGACGTTCTTCGCCGACGAGGTGGCTGGCCCGCTCGGCGCCGACTTCCACATCGGCACGCCGGAGTCGTGCGACCCTCGTGTGGC
>JBGTIA010000675.1:0-5001 GCA_041745835.1 Ilumatobacteraceae bacterium
GCCGTACAGCCTGCGGTCGTGGCACCGTCGGTGCGCATGATCTCGATCGGACGAACGGTGTCGACACCGCTGTTGTATTGCGAGTCGTCGATGCGCCAGATCACGAGGCCGCTATCCGAGGCGGTTTGGTCGTATGTGTTCGCCGTGCGCTGCCTGTTCTCGACGATGAAGTAGTCGTTGGCGCCGCGTGCGTAGTCGTACAGAATGAACGACTCGCCGCCGTTGAGATCACCGCGATCGACGGTGTAGTAGCCGTCGTTGACGACGACGGTCGGTGTAATCCATCCCCAGTGCAGCTTCTGCCACGCGCTCGATCGCATGAACTGGTTGTTGCCCGCCCCGCAGGTCGGGCCGGAGATGTCGAACGAGCCCACGCCGAACCCGTAGAGATCGCGCATGTCGAGCGCGACGTGACCCATCTCGTGGATGTGGGTCATCAAGTTCGTCGCTGTCGTTCCCATCGCAACGCCGTAGATGCCAGGGAAGCTCTTGCCGTCGATCGCGCCGCCGCTGATGCCGCGCGTTGCACCGCAGTTCTCGGCCGCGCTCGAAGGCGCCGTGACATTGAAGATCACGAGCTCGAGGTTGCTGATCTGACCGTCATTGTTGGTGTCGAACGAGGCGAAGTTGACGCAGCTGTCGACGGCGTCCACCGATCCACGGTTGCGATCCGGCTCCGACTGGCCATCGAACGCGGCGCGGGTCCCGGTCGTCACGACCGCAACACCGTTGTTAGCGGTGCCGCACGTCTCGGCCGCGGGCGTCAGGTTGAGGTCACCGAACGAGTCGTTGGCGAAGTAGTTGGCGAGGCTCGGGAAACCGGCACCGAAGAACGTCGTGACCGCCCAGTTCTCGTCGAACCCCGCCGGCAGGTTCAGGTCGGTGAACCCGCGAAGGATGACGAGCATCGGGCGATCGGTCTGCCCCGCCTGCACCCCGTAGTAGTTGCTGTGCACGGTGCCCGCATGAGAGAAGTCCGGCAGCACCGGAGGATACGGCGACACCGCATGAGCAAGTCCCGCAGTGGTCAACACCACCGCCGCGAAGACCATGAATGCCACTAGACGACGCATCACACCACCCCATCCCCATGATTTCGAACTCGCCGCCCGGGCCATCAAGCGCAGACGAAGCGAACCATGTCAAGGACAGGCGACGGTCGCGATCCGGCTGCAGGACTTTGGCCGATGAGCGGCCCGGGAATCCTGCGCAAGGTCGATGCGGTCACCGTAAGAGTGCCCGACATCGACGCCGGCATCCACTTCTACGTCGATGTGCTCGGCCATCGACTGAAGTGGCGCAACGACGCTTTCGGTCAGGCGGGACTCGAGCTCCCAGGCGGCGACTCCGAGATCGTTCTCACCACCGAGCATGGCTACGAACCGAACTGGCTGACCGAGTCGGTCGACGACGCAATCGAGATGTTCCAGTCGAACAGCGGTCAGGTCATCGCCGAGCCGTTCGACATACCCGTCGGTCGCCTGGGCGTCGTCCTCGACCCCTTCGGCAATGTGCTTGTCATGCTCGTCTTGTGCAAGGGCACGTACATCACCGACGCGACCGGCGACGTCATCGGAGTCAGCTGATCCACCGCACAGCCTGCCGGCCTGCCCGTGAAAGTGCCGTGCTCGGCTCGGGCCGATACCGAATGGCCGCCCTTGTCCGTGAGGCGTGATTCTGCGTGCCGAGATGTGGCACTAACCGATTCGTATGGGTGGGCGATTCCGCTATCGGATCTATCCGAGGTCGAGGGAGACGTCGATCGCTGAGTTGTCGAAAGGTGACACCGGGCGCCCGTTGATGGACTGAGCGGCCGAAGCAATCTTCGGCGCGAAGTAGGACGTGCAACGCCGGTGCGAACTCTTGCCACCTCCACCTCCGTAGTCGCTGCCTCGGTCGCTATTGCAGGGTGAGGGTCCAGGACAGACCGTCTTGGAGCTGAAGGTCGATGTCGTTTCTTGGTACATCGCTCGCAAAGAACCAGCGAATTGTGAACGAGGTCGTCCATCGCTCAACGCCAGGGGTCGACGTAAGCGGTAAGGCCGGCAGCGTGCAGCGGTTGCGATAGCGCAACTTGACGCCGAGGTCAGCGGCTATGCCTTGACGCGCTGACCGGCATCGAGCGGGCGAACAATCACGCGCACGTGTTGCCACGGGTCGCGCTCTACAACGCGGTAAATCGCGACGTAGCTCAGTCGGCAAGCTCCACGCAGAACTGCGTTGTCTTGCCGCCGTTTGCTCGAGGCCTCGCGTTGCGCAGTCGACTGTCGCCACCGAGCCATTAGGACCAGCGCCGAAGGCCACGAATGCAACGTTCGGAAAGGTTCAACCGGTCTCTCTCTGACTGACGTTTGGCATTACCGCGGGTCGGTGAGCAGGCCCTCTTGGAGCAACTCGGTCACCGCAAAGTGAGCCAGCAAGCGGGGATCGATGCCGGCGACCCGCAGTTCTTGCGGGATCCGGCCGGCGATTTCGTTCGGCGCAACCGTGCCGTCGCAAACATCGAGCACTGCCGCAAGAAGCGGGCTCAATCCCACAAGTTGAGTGGCGTGCTCCACCCGGCGGGTGGCGGCCCGCACGGGGACGTCGTCGATCTCCTCGATCTCACCGCGAAGCGTCTGCAGGATGCGAACAGTGGAGGCCGGCAGGTCGACGAGACTCGTTCCAACCGACCTGCAGGGTCCTCGAGATGGGGAGAGCGGGCGGGCTTCCGTCGAGACGCGGTCCAGCGCCTCCGCGTAGTCCACCATTGCCAGAGTTCTCTCGCAGTTCGCCTTGGGTGCCAATTCGATCCGTGCGAACTCGCAGAACTCGCGAACGAAGTCGGGGCCGCAGTAGAACGCCAGCACCTCAGGGCCCCCCAGCTCGTGATGCCGCTCAAGCCGCCACGTGCGCCACCGATCGAAGAAGTCGAGTACGTCTCCAAACTCCTGCCGGAGCGCGACGAGCACCCAACGGAGCCTGTTGATCGAACTCAGCAGGAAGTAGCGCAATTCGGCGACGTAGGCACGCTCGAGATGATGGAGCGGTGCATGGAAGAACGGAGCGAGGAGATCCCGATTCGCCTCTATCAGCCTGATGTCGTCGGGCGACTGCGGCCAGCCGGAGTGGGAGTAGTCGTGGCGGAGATCGTCGGCTTCCAACAGTTCCGCTACATCAAGCGTGAGTGGTGTCCCGGACAGAGGCGCCGGCATGTGAACCTGGATGTCGGCTCCGTCATGGGGAAGGACGGCGACGAGGAAGTCGACCGTCGCAGCCAGGTCGGCGCGCGTCTCCTCGGGAAACCCGACGATCAGCGACACCGTCGTGCGCATTGCCAAGGCGACCGATTCGCGCACTCGCAACAACGCCTCGCCGGGATCGAGGTGCTTCCCGAGTTCATGCTGCACCCTCGCTGAGCCGGACTCGATACCGAAGAACACCCCGCGGCAGCCGGCCGCGTGCAATTCGGTGAGCACAGATTGGTCGACGCAGTCGGTCCGTGCGCTGCAGTACCACTCGAAGCCTTCGTTCGAGTTCCGCAGCGACTCGGTGATCTCGCCAACACGGCGACGGTTTGCCGTGAACATGTCGTGGATGAGATCAAAGCGTGTGTGGCCGTAGAGCGCGTTGACCAGCCTCATCTGTTCGAGCAGGACGTCTGGAGATTTCAACCGAAATCGCCGACTGAAGAAGTCGTTCGTGGAACAGAACGAGCAGCCGAAGGGACAGCCCCGACCCAGCTCCATCGGTAGGTAGTGGCCGTGTTGGGTCGATGGATGCAAGTGGTACGCAGGCACCGGAATCGCATCAAGATCTGTGGGCGCGGCACCGTCCTCTGTCCGGACCACCTCGCCAAGGTCGCCACGAAAGGTCACGCCTGGAACGCGGTCCAGCGGGGTCCCGTCGAGGAGGGCTGCTACCAGGGTGGGGAAGCTGTAGTCGGCCTCGCCTCGGACGACCACGTCGACAGCCTCGAACCGGTCGATCGTCCCTTCGTCGATGACGGACGCCTGTGGGCCGCCGAAGACCACCCTGCACCCAGGTCGGCGTTCCTTGAGCAGCGCTGCAACGCGGAGCATCAACGGATACGTGCTCCACATCGTGCTGAAGCCGAAGATCGACGCTGATTGACGGGCGAGGAGCGCCGAGACGTACTCGGCAAAGCCGACGAAGGTTGGGTCTGCTTCCGTACGCGCATACGCGGCGACTTCGAGACTCAGATCGACGACCTTGACGGGCACGGCATCGCGTTCCATCAATGCCGCAAGCGTCAGCACGCCCAGCGGGGCGCTCTCGGCAGCAAGGCGATGCACGTCGGCCTCGCCGAGTGAGGGATCACGTATCTCCGAGATCGCTGGTGGGCTAACCAGACAGACGCTCAACGGAGGCCGTTACTTGCCCGGGCGGGCCACCCTGGCCTGCTTTGCCAGCAGCCCTGGCAGCTTCTTGCCGTCCCCGATGTCTGCCGTAATGGCGGGCTTCGCCGGGCCGCTTACGGAACTTACTTTCAACTTCTCGTCGACCCCCAACGCCTTCGAGAAATCCAGGACCGTTCGCTTCAGCGCCGTCGCGAGCAGCTTCGCCTGTTCCTCCGAAGTCTCCGGCGGTAGTTCGACCAAGAGCGAGACGCCAAGCGGATCAGAATCCATCTGTGACATGACAACCTCCCGTGTTGCAGCTTCTTGACCACGATGCGATCGACGGCCGCAGATGTCAAGCGCTTCTTTCGGCGTCGGCAGGGTCCATGGATGCGCACCCTTGGACGAGGCGAGCGTCCCCCGGCAACCGCTCGAGGTCCTCAATCGGACTCGCCTCCGTCGGTGAATATGCAGTGCGCTGCTTGGGTAGATATGTCGGTGATCCACCCGCCCCTTCTGACTGTCGGTGACGATGGTGCAGGGGGCGCGATCGGAGGATCACATGAAGCCCATTTCGTTCCCGAAGCTGACGCTTCCTGACTCGGGTTCGCGCGTCGCTCCGACGCTCGGCCATCCACTCGTCGACGACTATTTGGAGTCG
>JBGTIA010000676.1:0-3098 GCA_041745835.1 Ilumatobacteraceae bacterium
GACCGCCGAGGACGTCGGACGCACCGCCGCCGAGCCATCCATCGATCACGCTGCCGTAGTAGTCGCGGAAGTCGACGTGGAACGGCATCCGATCCCAGCGCTGCAATCCAGCGAGCGACGGACGCTGTCCATAGCGGCCGCCGCGCACGTTCGCACCGAGCACGAAGTGCGGCGCCGACGTGCCGTGGTCCGTGCCGGCGCCGTCGTTGCTCCAACTCGTGCGGCCGAACTCGGAGAACGTCATGATCGTGACCCGACTGGTCCACTCGGGCGACAGCACCTGGAAGAAGCGCGTGATCGCCGCATTCAGCTCGCGCATCCGGGCGCCGTGCTGGTTCGGTTGTCCGGCGTGGCTGTCGAAGTCGCCCCAGCCGGCGGTGAGCACCCGCAGCCCCAGGTTGGCGTTGACGAGTCGAGCCATCACCTCGAGCTCGGCCACGAGTGGCTGATCCGAAAGTTGCCCGCTGGGCGGGATCAGCGGAGCGAGCCTCGTGGCGAGATCGAGCTGATCGATCATCGCTCCGCCGACCCGACCACGCCAGGTGACGGGGTCGCCCGCACCGAGGCGACGCAGCGCGCTGTAGATCTTCTGGTCCCCGACGTTGGTGGAGGCGCCGAAGGCCGGCTTTCCGGCCGGCACCGCCGTGCCGCGCTGCACGCGACCGACGAGATGGAGCGGGACCGACTGGCCGATCTGGGCGGCGGCGTACAGGTTCTTGGTACCACCGAGGTACCCGTCGAGCCATCGACCGAGCCAGCCCGACGACGGGACGCCGGTCGGGCTTCCCGCCATCCAGTAGGCCATCGAGTTGAAGTGGCTGAGGTCGGGGTTCGGGTACCCGACCCCTTCGACGATGGCCAAGTGCCCGGAGTCCCAGAACTGCTTGAGCGCAGTCAGTTCCGGGTGCAGTCCGGTAGCGCTGTCGATCGGGAGGGCGCTCTCCGGCCGGATCGCCAGGCTCCGGTGCTGGCCGTAGTACTGCTGATCGTTGATCGGGACGACGGTGTTGAGCCCGTCGTTGCCACCGAACATGCCGAGCACGAGGAGGACCCCGTCGTTCGGGCCGGCAGGCCCGGCCGCCCACACCGCCGGATCGAGGCCCGGCAGTGAGAGGTCGAGGAGTGAACTGGCCGGCCCGGCGAGGGCACCGGCACCGACGCCGAGGCCGACGAGTTGGAGGAACCGCCGACGGTCGAACGCACCGGGGTCCGCGTCGGGGAACTGGAGGTGACGCAGGGCGTCGGCGGTGGAGATGTCGGGATCGAGCATGGTTCAGGCCAGGTGCATCTCGGGGGCGAGCATGAGCAGGACGATGGCGTTGTTGCGTTCCCACACCGTGGCGCCGTTGGCGTACCGGACGATCTCGTCGACCGTCGACGGCGGGAGTCGGAGGTGCATCAGATCAAGGAGCCGTGCAACGAGATCGGCGTTGCCCAGCACCGGAAGCTGGGCTGGCCACGGCGTCCGCGCGGTGATCTCCGAGCGCAGGATCGACCCACCTGCGAGCGTGATCGGTCCATCGGCACCATTCCAGTACGTGCGACTCGCAGCCCACGCGAAGGTCTGCGCGGTGCGAGCCCGGCCCTCCATGGCGCTGGCGTTGACCCAGTAGCCGTTGGGCCGCCAGCCGCTGACGTTCGGCGGATACAGAGGGCGCTGGCCCATCGACTCCATCATCCAAACCACGTTCGCCTCTCGGGATCGCTTGCCGGTGGCGACGAGGAGGGCGACGACGTACTCCACGGGGGTGCGGACGAGGCCGTATCTGACCACGTCGGCGTAGAAGTCGGGGTGGGTCAGCATGGTACGCACCCACGGCCGCACGGCGAAGTCGTTCGAGGTCAGGGCGGCGCGCATGTCGGCGAGCACGCCCGCAGGTGGCGGGGTGTCGGTGGCGAACGAGGTCCACAACTTACGCGACAGGAATTCGGCGGCCACCTCACGGGTGGGCCGACCCCGGTTCGCCACATTGGTGGCCCCTGCGGGCACAACGCCGCCGCCGAGGATCACCGAGATCGTCTCGGGCCCGTGGCCGGGCCATGCAGCGGTGGACTGGTCAGTGTTGATCACCTGTCCGAGGAAGTCCTTCGGGGTGCTGTTGTGCCAGTCGGCGCGCCAGCGGTATGGGCTGACCTCGTCGTTCCACTGGTCCGTGTGACCCGTCCAGGCTGCGGTCGCTGCTTCGACGTCGGCTTCGGTGTAGTTACCGACACCGAGAAGGAACAGCTCCATCAGTTCGCGGGCGAAGTTCTGGTTCGGCGAAGACTTCTTGTTCTGGTTGTTGTCGAGGTAGCGGATCATCGCCACCTGCGTCGACATCGTCCTCGCCAGGTCGCCGATGTTGCCCAGCCCCGCACGACGCCACAGGTCGATCTGTTCACGCATGAGTTCCGACGAGCCGACCTTGCCGAATTCGCTACAAAAGTGGCTGTGCCAGAAGAAGGCCAGACGCTCCTGGAACGGTCGCACCGAGTCGCGTGCCATCTGGTCGAGCCAGAAGTGGGTGAGGTCCTGTCCGCGCTCCCAGTCGCGATCAGCCGGGGCGGTGAAGCTGACGCTCGGTGGATTCGCTGCGACGGAGAGCACGTCGTCGACGGCCGCGCCGATCGAATCGAGCGACAGCAGCTGCGCGACGCGATGCGGTCGGTCGACGAATTCGGTTCGACGAAGGAGGTGGCGAACGTTCGCCTCGGTCAGTGGTGGTGGCGCCATGTGAGAAGTCCCCACGGTTCATCGGCACACGGTCGGCGAACTTGAGCAACTTCTTCGTCAGTGGTCGACTTTGGCCGACAACGACGAACGCCGCCCCGGAAGGCGGCGTTCGTCATTCGGTCGATCGGGCCGGTGGCCCTGCGGACGTCAGTCCTCGGCGGGGGTGGCGGGCGCGTTCTTGCGCTCGCCGTAGCGCTTGTTGAAGCGCTCGACGCGGCCACCGGAGTCGACGAGCTTCTGCTTGCCCGTGAAGAACGGGTGGCACTCGTTGCAGAGTTCGACGGTGAGGTCGCCTGCGCGAGTCGACTTCGTCACGAACGTGTTGCCGCACGAACAGCGCACCGTCGTGTCGTCGTAATTGGGATGGATGTCGGTCTTCATGAGG
>JBGTIA010000677.1:0-6304 GCA_041745835.1 Ilumatobacteraceae bacterium
GCCGAACCGGTCGCCGTCGCGCTCCACGACCGACCCCACGTGAATCGCGACGCGGGCCTGCAGGCCCCCCGGGGTGGACCAATCCTCGACGGCCATGGCGCGCTGGAGCGCTACCGCTGCGGTCACTGCAGCGGAGGGGTCCTCGAAGGCGGCCATCGCGCCGTCACCGGTGTGCTTGAACACGATGCCGCCGTGCTCAGACACAACTGCTCGAACAAGTTCGTCGTGCCGTTCGAGGTCACCGGCCATCGTCGCCTCGTGGTCGATCCAGCGACGAGTCGAATCAACCAGGTCCGACACGAAGATCGACGTCAGCGCCGCCACAGCGACCGATCGTAGATCCCCACCAGCTCCACGAAACGCGAGGGAGTCCACCAGCGACGTCAACAGCGGGAATCACACGACAACGATGCGATACGGTGCCGAGATCGGTCCCCGGCTCGACACCTTCGCCGGGCCCGGGATCGTTGTGCTGGACGCTGGTCGAGCGGATGGGCAGGGGTGGACGTGGAGGGGCTGGCTCGGAAACTCGTGTTCTGGGATCTGGTGGGTTCCACGCGCGGGTGGGAGCGCGACCGCACTGCGATGGCGCTGCTGTCGAAACGATGGAGTACCGGACGGATCTGGCGATCCGCAACCACGGGGGCGATCTGTTCGAGCTCACTGGCGATGGTGGCTGCGCTGCGTTCGAGTCAGCTGGTTCGGCCATTGGCGCTGCGATCGAGATGCAACGAGCGCTGGTCGAAGGGGACCTTGCCGTGCGTGTCGGCGTGTACTCGGGTGAGGCGGAGCGGCGCCACGGCGACTGGTTCGGTATTCCGCTGAATCGTTGCGCCCGTGTGATGGCCCTGGGTCACGGTGGCCAGATCCTCGTGGGGGCGAGCACGGCGCAACTCGTACCTCGCAGCGGGTTCGATGGGACATGGTCGTTGCGCGATTTGGGTGTGCACGTGCTGCGCGACATCGACGAGCCGGTCGTCGTCCACCAGGCCGTCGCCGACGGATTGCCGGACGGTTTCCCGCCGCTGGTGAGCGCTTCCCGGGTGGTGTCGCTGCCGGCGCCGCGTGATCGTCTGATCGGGCGCGACGGCGACATCGACGACGGCGTCGAGGCGTTCGCATCGCACCGACTCGTGACGGTGTGTGGGGTTGGTGGCGCAGGCAAGACGCGCCTGGCGATCGAAGTGGCACGCCGGCTCAGCGAGCAGTATTCCGCCACCGTGTTCGTCGACCTGTCGCTCGCGGTCCGCGACTCGCAGGTCCTGACTGCGACCACCAACGCCCATGGGCTGTCGGACACCGGCATTGAGCAGCTGGACCTGTTGACGAGTCACCTGGCGACCCGATCGTCGTTGCTGCTCTTCGACAATGCAGAGCATCGTCTCGACGCGACCTGTGAACTCGCCGAGGCGATGCTCGACAGGTGTCCGTCGTCGGTGATCCTGGTGACGAGCCGTGAGCCACTCGGCTTGAGCGGTGAGCGGGTGTTCCGAGTGCGATCCCTCGACCCGGACACCGCCGGCGTGGAGCTGCTCCGAGAGCGTGTGGGCCAGCCGATCGACGAGTCGCAAGCGGTCCAGTTGTGCGAGCACCTCGACGGAATCCCACTCGCCATCGAGTTGGCTGCGGCACGGATCCGCTCGCTCGGTATAGACGAGGTGCTCGCGAACATCGGGGACCGTTTCCGTCTGCTGGTCGGCGGTCGGCGAGCCCAGGGACGGCAGTCGACGCTGCACGCGACGCTGGTATGGAGTTATGAGTTGTTGAACGACGACGAGCGCACACTGCTGCGACGTCTCGCCGTGTTCGCGGGCGGGTTCCCGGCACGAGCCGTGGCGGTCGTGTGTGACGATCCGACGTCGGTGATACCGCCGCGTGAGGTCTTGGCCGGGCTGGTCGACAAGTCGATGGTCGCCTTCGAAGCCGGACGGCATCGGCTCCTGGAAACGGTGCGGTTGTTTGCGCAGGAACAGTTGCTCGCCGCCGGCGAGACCGACGCCTATCGCGACAAGCACGCCGCTTGGCTCCGGGACGAGTTGCGGGAACAGCAGTGGGTGTCGTCGACGCTCCAGATGCCGTTGGTGCCGGAGATCAGCAACATCAGGGCGGCAGCGGATTGGCTGGACGACGCCGGGCGACACGACGAACTCCTCGAACTCGTCGTGCGGTCGGAGGGTGTGCGGTATCAGATCCCGGGCGGCGACCGCGAGTTCCATCCGAAGGTCGCGTCCGCTTTCGAGCGGTGCGGCCGTGACGTCGACGACGAGATGTCCGTGCTCGCATGCGCCGTTCTCGCCGCTACGGCGCCCACGGCAGCCGAAGCGTTTCAGTGGGTCGGCCGAGGTCATGGCCTCGATCCCTACGACGAGTTGCCCAACGCGCGCACGATCGGTCTGATGCATCGCATGGCGAACGCGTCGGTCGACCCGCATGGCGCTCTGCGAGAACTCGTCGAGCTGGCCGCGCTGCCAGGTGGACTCGACCCCGAGGTGGCGTTGACGTGCCGACAGTTCCAGGCCCAGATCTCGTTCGAGTTGGGTGACGTGGACCGCGCAGAAACCATCCTGGAGTCCGGCTTCGACGACCGAACCTGCATGTACTGGTACGGACCGATCACGACGCTCGTCGTGCTGCGCGCCGTCACGGGCGACGTCGCCGGCGCGCATGATGCGCTCGAGCGGATCGGCCCGCATGAGCGATCGGGCATGCGCATCACACCGCTCGCTCTGTCGTCGATCAATGTGCATCTCGCCGTCGCTCGTAGCGACGTCGCTGCGGCGGGATCAGCGCTCCGTGGACTCGAGGCGCTGCGCGACGACGTCCGCCTCACGCTCAACGACGCCGCAGACCACCACTGGTGCAACGCCGCAGCCGACCTCGCCGGACTGGTCGGCGACATCGACGCAGCAGCGGTACTCGTCTCAGGTGCAACCGCGACGCGTCGCGTGGAGACGCATCCGTTCGTCATCAGCACGTTGACCAGACGGTACGAACACGATCCCGCGTGGCAGGCTGCCATGGCTCGAACCCCGTCCCTCGACGACGCAATCGCCGCCGCTCGACGCCTCGCACGAAGCACCTGACCAAGTCGATACAAGCGGTCACGACTCGATCAGTCCGCCCCACCACAGGGAGAGCGCTCGATAACATCGAACGTAATCCCGGGTGGGCACCACTTCTTTGCGCGCGACTTCGGCCCTTCTCGGGTGCTCGATAAACGCAGGGTCGAGCAGATGCTCGACTGATGTAACTACCGACCGGTCGATCCGTCGATGAGCTCACGAAGTATGTCGGCATGCCCGGCATGGCGGGCCGTTTCTTCGAGGAGGTGGCAAAGAACCCAGCGAAGATCTACGACCGTCTCAGTGTCGGACGTGCGACACAACTCGTCGAGCGAGGATTGCGCGACCACGACGTCGGATTGGACGCACGCCGCACGGTAACGACGACTCGCAGCATCGACTGTCGGTTCGTGTTCTCCGATGTTCGTTCCGTCCTGTCCTGCGAAGCGGCGACGCAGCCAAAGTTCCTCGGCATCGGCCATGTGGTTGATCAGCCACAACAGCGAGGTGCCCGAAGCGACCGGCGATGCGGCGGCCTCCGTGTCATCAATTCCGTCCAGTTTCTTCAGCAACGAACTGCGTTGGTACGCAAGCAGCGAAGTGAGGACGGTGCGCTCGTCGCCGGCTGAGCGGGGCGGCTTCACGTCTTGCACGACGCGACACTATCGAGGACGACCGATCAGGTCCTTTGGCGAGCAGCCGGGCGCTCGATGTTCTCGAGGGATGCACGCGGTTGATCGATCAGGTCGGGGTCACTGTGGATGACGTTGGCGTTATCGGAGGAGGGCGGCGACGTCGGCGAGGCGATGTCGGTCGACGAGGGGGTTCCGCATGTCGATGTAGTCGTTGCCACTCGCCGTTGGACCTTCGGAAGATTTCGGTCACGCGGAGATCCCATCGACGCTCGGTCCCCTCGTCGTCGTCAGCGAACTCGACGGTTCCTCGCTCGATGAAGACGAGCCAGGCCAGATCGCCCTCCCTTCCGCCATTGAGAAATTCGATTGAGCCGGTGCCGCGCCGCCATTGGGTGGCGACCAGCCGTTGGCGCTGCGCCGTTTGGTCGCCGCCCGGACCGAAGCCGCCAACGGCACCGAGTATGGAGCCATCGTCAGGTAAGGCATATGGAGCGCCATCGCCGTTGATCCACGACCGATGATCGGCACGGCAGCGCTCGAGAAGCTCGTGGAGTTCGTCATCACTCGGCATCGCTGACCATCATTGCCGATCACCTCACCAAGACGGTCGGGTTCCGGCGTCCCTGCGATCGTTGACGCTCGATGAGTGCGGTCGCCGGTGTGACGATCTACAAACCGGTGGTTGCCGACGGACCGTCAATCGCCTGCGAGCGCTTCGACCTCAAGACGAGATCGAGGCTCGTGCGTCGGTCCTCGTCAGTTGACGGTCCCCATCTCAACTGTTGCGCCAGCTCCGCCACATGTTGAAGATGTGCCCAGGTGATGGAGGGGGCTGGCACGCAGATGGACAGCGAGGGTTACAGGCAGGATGGCGGTGCGCTGCTCGCCGCGCTGAAGGCGAACCGTCCCGGCAGCGGCATCGATCACGTTCTCGTTGCGTTGCCGTCGTACAGCGTCGGCGAGTCGCTGCTATCGCACTACGCGGATCGGATCCCGGCGCTCGAGCACCGCTACCTCGTGCCGGCGCTCATGCTCGGACGCATCCCGACCTGTGAGCTGGTCTTTGTCAGCAGCCGTGCGCCAGCACCCGAGGTTGTCGACCTCTACTTCGATTGCCTGCCAAGCGACGCTGCGTCCTCGGCTCGCCGGCGCTTCCACACGGTGATCGTCGATGATGATTCACCGCTTTCTGTCGCCGAGAAGCTGCTGAGCCGGCCAGACCTGCTGGAGCGGATCCGCACCATCGTGGGCACTCGCGTCGGGTTCATCGAGCCCTGGAACGTCACTCCAGCGGAAGTCGAAGTGGCTTGTCAGCTCGGTCTCCCACTCAACGGGACCAACCCGGCACTGTGGCCGCTCGGGTTCAAGAGCACCGGTCGTCGCCTTTTCCGTGAAGCCGGGGTGCCCCTGCCGGACGGCGTCGAGGACATCACCGACGTGGAGGGCATCCTCGACGCTGTTGTGCGCCTTCGCCGCGCCAACCCAGAGCTGGCCGGGGTCGTGGTGAAACACGACGACTCGGGCAGCGGCGACGGCAACGTCGTGCTCGACCTGTCGAACGGCACGACCGCGTTGCGGCGCGCTCTCGACGCGCTACCCGGCTGGTACGTGGACGACCTGGCACAAGGGGGCGTCGTGGAGGAAATGGTGGTCGGGCAACGGTTCACCAGTCCCAGTGCGCAGGTCGACCTTCTCCCGGACGGAATGGTGTCTGTGCTGGCCACACACGAGCAGATCCTCGGGGGCCCCTCGGCCCAGGTGTACCAGGGCTGCAGGTTCCCCGCCGACACGGCGTACGCGCCTGAGCTAGCGGCGCACGCTCGGGCGGTGGGTGAGCTGCTCGTCGAACGAGGTGCTCTCGGCCGGATCGCCATCGACTTTGCCTGCGCGGAGCGATCCGACGGTTCATGGCGGGTTGCGGCGCTGGAGATCAACCTGCGCAAGGGCGGGACAACACACCCCTACGCCGCTCTCCGCAACCTCGTGCCGGGCAGGTACGACGGCGCCGCAGGCCGATGGGTTTCGCACGCGGATGGAACTTGCCGCTCGTACGTCGCCAGCGACAACCTGGTCGAGCCGTTGCTTACCGGGTGTGCGCCTGGCGACGTCATCGACGCAGTCCGCGGCGCGCAGTTGAGCTTCGATCCGACCACCGGCACCGGGGTGGTTTTACACATGCTGTCGTGCCTCGCGATCGACGGCCGCTTCGGACTGACCGCGATCGGCCGCGACAACAACCACGCTGCCGAGATGTACAGCGCCGTCGAGGACATCGTCACCCAGCTTGCGACGCCCCCACGCCGAGGCACCTGACCGCCGAGCGAACCATCGCAATTCACGGGTGAAACGAAGCTCCAAACCCGAAATACATCACACAGCCAGGAGCTCCGCCGAGGTCGAGGGCCGGCGAATGGCGTCACCGTTCAGTTGGAGGGGACTGTTCAGGCAGATCGAAGGCGCCGTCGGCTGGTGTTGGCACGATCGGCGGTGCAGGGCCGGTCGAGTGCCGTTGCCGCTTTGCGCAATGATGGGTGGGTGCGTGTGCTCTTCAGCTCGCCGGGTGGGATTGGTCACGCGACCCCGCTCGTGCCGTTGGCGCGGGCGATG
>JBGTIA010000678.1:0-5829 GCA_041745835.1 Ilumatobacteraceae bacterium
GACGGGCGCCACCGCGGGGAACGTGAGCAGCGGGAGCAATGTCTCGCGACCCGTGAACCCTGCGGCAAGGCCTCCGTACAGGGTACCGACCGCGGCGAGCCCGCACGTCGCGGAGATCAGGGTTGTGACGAGCAGCACCACACCGTCGGCCGGGATCGTCTGGCCGTAGAGGACCACGGCGGCGAACAGCAGCACGATCTCGAGCACCAGGAGCTGCACGCCGAGCGCCACGGCCTTGCCGAGATAGATCGCCCGCGAGTCGACCCCGGCGACGCGCAGGCCGTCGAGCGCGCCGTCGGCGGTCTCGACCGCGAACGATCGCTGGACGAGCACGAGCATCGAGAACATCGTGGCCAGCCACACCAGCCCGGGGGCGACCCGCTGGAGCACCGAGTCGGCGTCGAGTGCGAAGGCGAAGATCACCATGGTGACGCCGGCGAACGGCAGGACCTGGTTGACGAAGACGCGGCTGTTCCACTCGATCCGCAGTTCCTTCACCGCCACGAGCCGGGCGATCCGCAGCACGCTCACGCCGTGCCCTCGCGGTTCCCCGCGCCCAGGTCTCCCGGAACCACCCCCGGGTTCCGCGCGCCCAGGTCTCCCGGAACCACCTCGTGGACCCGGCCGGCGATCACCTCGACCGTGCGTGTCGCCAGTGGACCCGCTCGCTCGAGTTCGTGGCTGGCAACGACGATCGTCGCCCCAGCGGTCGCTGCCTCGCGGAGGGTGGCGTCGAGTTCGTCACGGGCCGACGCATCGAGGCCAGCGTGGGGCTCGTCGAGCAGCCACAGCTGCGCGCGTCGGGCGATCAGGCAGGCGAGCGCCGTCCGACGTTTCTGCCCCGCGGACAACCTGCTCACTCCCACGTCGGCGAGCCGTTCGGCCACGTCGAGGCGTTGCATCGCTGCGTGGATCTCGGCCGACGAGGCACCGACCGTCAAACCCCAGAATCGAACGTTCTCGGCGACGGTCAGGTCGAGGTAGAGGCCGTTCTGGTGCCCCAGCAGCCCCACCGTCCGACGAATCGACTCGCGGTGCGTTCGGAGATCCAGCCCGAGCACGCTGCCGCTACCGCGAACCAACGGCACCAGCCCAGCGCAGAGCCGCAACAACGTGGTCTTGCCGGCGCCGTTCGGCCCACGCAGCAGCACGATCTCGCCGACGTCGACCCGCAACGTGGCGCCGGCCAGGGCGGGGAACTGTCCGAGCACGGCGACCGCGTCATCGAGATCCACGACCGACATGGGCGACACGCTAGGTCGTGAAGTGTTCGTCAACTCGTGCGGACGCGATCCAGGCGAGCCACCACGAAGGTAGGTTCGTGGCCGTGTCGGACCTCGAACCATCAGCGCCTCCATCGTCGCGGGTGCGCAAGTTCGATCGGCCCAGACAGCCGCACGACTGGCGATGGTGGGTCGGCGGCGTCGGCAAGACGCTGATCGCCACCGGACTGTTGTTGTTCGGGTTCGTCGCCTACCAACTCTGGGGCACCGGCATCGAAACCGCTCGCGCCCAGAACTCCCTCGAGAGAGAGTTCGAAGAACTCCTGGCGGGCACGCCACCGAGCACCGCAGCACCCGTCGACTCAGCCCGAGCGGACTCCGTACCAGTCGAGTCAGTGCCCGGCGACTCCGCGCCGGAAGACTCTGTGCCGGAAGACTCCGTGCCGTCCGAGTCGGTTCCGCTGGAGACGACTCCCGTCACGGCGGCGCCTGCGCCGGTCGCGAGCCTGCCGCCGATCGTCGAGGGCGACCCCCTCGCCCGCCTCGAAATGCCGAGCATCGGCGTCGACAAGATCGTCGTCGCCGGGGTCGCCACGAGCGACCTGAAGAAGGGCCCGGGGCACTATCCGGAGACTCCGCTGCCGGGCCAACTCGGCAACTCGGCGATCGCAGGCCACAGGACCACGTTCGGCCAACCGTTCTTCGACGTCGACAAGCTCGCCAACGGCGACGAGATCGTCGTCACCACGCTCGCCGGGCGCTTCGTCTACCGGGTCACCGGACAGCAGATCGTCTCGCCGAGCGATTACCAGGTGGTCGCCACGACCGACCCGACCCGGGCGACTCTCACGCTCACGTCGTGTCATCCCAAGTACACGGCGCGTGAACGGATCATCGTGTCCGCCGAGCTCGACCCGACCGCCACGACCGGCGTCGTCGCTGCGCCGACGATCAACTACGGCCAGGCACGAGACGATGTCGCGGCAGCCGATCCGGACCCCACCAACACCGTTGTCGACCCGACCACGACGGACGCCAACGACGCCGAGACCGAAGGGACGCTCCCGACCGACGATTCGACGGGCGATCCGACGCTCACGGCGAGCGGTGTCGAGGACCAGCAGATCGGCGAGGGCACAGCCGACGCCTTCTCCGACGGATGGTTCAGCGACCCGGACGCCAACAGTCAGGTGGCCCTCTGGGGAGTACTGCTCGCCGCGATCGGCATCGCGTCATACCTGCTCAGCCGTACCGCGAAGCGCGACTGGGTGGGTCTGCTCGTCGGTATCGGCCCGTTCGTGGTGACGCTCTACTTCTTCTTCCAGAACGTCAACCGGCTGCTGCCCCCGAACCTGTAGGCAGGGTGCTGACGATCTGGTGACGTTTTGGTCGACAGCTGAGCCCGATGGCTGGTCCGTACGCCCAGGTTGTGCGCAGCACTGGCCGACCGGTGTGTCGTGTCATGTTCGTGACCCGTCCGTCGCGTGGCGGAGGCGCCTGACGACCTCTCGACGCTTGTTTCGAAGCCTGGTCTGGGTCGTGGGGGTGTTGACGGGGATGTCGAGCAGCTCTGGCCATTCCTGGGCGATGACGAGCCGGTTGAATGTTTCCTTGCGGCGGACGTCGTCGGGAAGTCCCATGATCAGAGCCGTGACCTCGCTGTGGCACATCGGAAAGATCGTGAATCCGGGACCGAAGTACTCGGCGTAGACCCACACGCCCGCCCAGGCCGCCACCACCCTTTCAAGATAGACGAGGTCGAGAACCCGCAGGGCGTCGAGCTCGGCGACGCCGTCCATCCACCTTGCGCCGTAGCCCAGCACCTCGGCGGACAGGCCGAACCGGGCCCTGCCCGGGAGAATTGACGCTCGCCAATCGACGTCATGATGGCTTGCGCGCTGGAGCACGAGGCGTTCGACGGTGAGTCGGGTGCTCTCGTCATCGGTGGGAAGCCGGTAGACGTTTCGTGCAAAGTCGCCGATCTGTCCGTTCAGTCGGGCGCGGCTCGGGTCAAGGGTCTGGTAGGTCGTGGTGGCCTCGAGACCGCGGCGTTCACCGACGCTGCAGCCCGTGCGGTGGAGCCAGCGATCGATGTGGGCCGTGTTGGCGCGCATCATCGGGACTCGTTGATGGTTCAGGCCGAAGCGACGGGCGATGGCGGCGGCAGTGTCGACATCGTTGGCGCTGTTGAGATCGGCCATGTCGACGGTGTAGAGGGAAAGTTCGCGGCAGCGGTCGCGGGCGCAGGCGAGCAGCATGCGCGAGTCGTTGCCCGCCGTGAGAGGCAGGTAGCAGGGGATGTGGTCCATTACGGCGCCGATCTGGCGGCGCACGATCGTGGCGATGCGGTTGGCGGTCTCCTCGGCGCTGAGTTCGCCGCGCTCGTATCGTCGTCGGGGTCCGTGGCGCACCATGGTCCAGGTGCGCAGGTCGAGATGGTGGTTGGGCAGGAGGCGTTCCACACCGTGGCGTGCGGTCATTCCGAAGGGGAAGGTGCTACCGCCCCGGGGGATGCCGAGCAGTTTGATGAGTTCGTGGCGGTCGGTGGTGGTGGATTCGTACGGGATCAGTGCGGGGGTCGACGCAGCGATGCGCAGGCTGGGACAATAGACCGAGGAGTACGAGCCGACCGCGTCGGGATAGATCGCAGGACAGTCCTCGCGGGTGATGATCAGCAAGAAGCGTCCGCCGAGGTCGTCCGCGAGATCGACAGGGTCGCCGGGCAGCGTGACCGTGGCCCCGTCGCCGAGGAAGCGACCGTCCGAGGTGATCGGATAGCCGAGCAGCCAGCCGACCGGAATGTCACCAGGGTCGCCGATAGCCGGATCGTCGACCCTGATCACCGGCAGGGTCGGGTGATGCGCCAAACTCCAGTTCCCAAGCCGGCGCGTCACCCAGCCGTCGGGCACATCGAGCGAAGCCGACAACACGAACTGCTCGCACAGATCAACCGCCAGCCCGCGAGCGAACACCTCACTCGGCATCACCGTTCGCTCGCTCAGGTTCCTCACCTCTCACTCGAATGATGCCAGTCGGAACATCGACTTGCAGTGGTTGACTCAGGTCGGGATGCGGACTATGCGACCTGCTCGAAATTGCACTTCCACTGATTTGCGTTACATCGGCGTGCCTAGGGCTGGCCTAGGGTCAAGCTTTATTCAATTTCTCTTGTCATTTGATGTCTCCGACACCCTCATCCGGCAACCTGGTGCGTCAAGTCTACGAAAAGCTGAAGTCATGCGCCTCTGGATCATCACTCCGAGCGACTCGATCACTGATGATCGGGCGTACATGTTCGGCTACTTGAAACACGTCTTCGACGACGTGATGGTGACACGCGTTGCACGAGACGCCGTCGAGTTGCCGCCGCCGCCGCGCCCACCGCACGCAGCTCTCAACATTGTGTCGACGCGCAGTCTGGCGCTCCTCGAGTCGATCGAGGCGCATGCGACTGCCGCCGGCGCTGCGCTCTCGTCACCGACGCGTGCCGCATGGCGCTGCGAGGACAAGCGCACGTACGTGGAGGACTTTGCCGACCTCAGCCCGCCGACGCGCATCGCGCGGACGCTGGACGAGGTGCGCGCCGCGTTCGACGAGTTCGGGGGCGACATCGTCGTGAAGGACCCCTTCGGCGATCGAGGCCGTGGTACCGAGCGGATCACGTCGGAGGGCGATCTGGTCATCGCCGAGAAGGTCGCCGAGCACGCGGTCGGCCCGACCCACGAGCTCATCGTGCAGCCGTTCATGCACGGGTTCGCCAAGGGCGACAAGCGGATCATCACCCAGAAGGCGCCCGACGGCAGCGTCGACATCATCGCCTACATCATGCGGCGGCCGCCCTCGGGCAGCTGGAAGTGCAACATCCGCTCCGGTGGACTGCTCGAGCAGACCGAGCTCACCGACGCCGAACGGGCGATCGCGCTCGACGTTGCGTCCCGCACGGGCCTCGACAACACTGCGATGGACATCGCCGAACACGAGGGACGGCTCTACTACATCGAGCACAACAACTCCGCTGGGGGGATCATCGATTACGACCTCGGCCGCGACGAACGGGGCGTCGAGAAGATCGGCGTCTTCCTTCGCCACATCGCTGAGCACGGTCGTCCCGACGAACACGCCGGTGGCAGCGTCACGACTGCGCTGGCCAGTCGGTGACCAGTCGGTGACCCAGGGCGCCCTTGAGGCGCCCGACCACCGGTCGGCCTGGTGCTTCCGCGCTGCGTCTGGCGGCCGGCTTCCAAGAAGTCTGCAGACGTTGAGCCCAGCGCTACACCGCCGCATATCCGGAGGATGTCGGGTCCTCGGAAGCGTCCCCCGTTCGTGGCTCAGGCGCCGAAGCGTTCGAGGGCGTCGACGAGCAGGCGGGCGCCGAAGCCGGTCATCCCCTTGGTCTTCCAGCCGCTCGGCTTGGCAGTTGCGGCCACCCCGGCGATGTCGACATGCGCCCACGGCACTCCGTGCGCGAAGTGGGCGAGGAACTCCGCTGCGCTCGACGCTCCGGCGTTGACGAGGCCGAGGTTCTTCATGTCTGCCACATCGGACTCGAGCTCCTCGCGGAAGTGGGCGCCCATCGGGAGCTGCCACAACGGTTCACCGGTGGCGT
>JBGTIA010000679.1:0-5386 GCA_041745835.1 Ilumatobacteraceae bacterium
GACCGGCAGATGTCCGGCAGTCTCGCCGGCGACGATGGTGGCGCCGAGCGCTCCGAGCGCGTCGTGCAGCGGCCCCATCGGCCGTCCACGCAGGGGCGGCGCGCCGTCGATGGTGTACTCCCCCACTCCCAGGGTGCACAGCGCCGTGAGGAAGCGCGAGGTCGTTCCGGCCAGGCCCGCCTCGAGACGCAGCGGACCAGGTGTCAGTTCCGCGGCGGTACCGATCACGTCCGCAACGCGATGTGCCCCGACCTGGCGCAGACCGATACCGCAGCCAAGGCGCTGCAGGCAGTCCAGCATGGCCGTCGTGTCGTCGCCCGGCGCAACGCCCAGGATCTCGCTGGTGCCCTCGGCCAACGACGCACACACGAGTGCCCGGTTGACGATGCTCTTCGACGGTGGCACGGCCACTTCGGCGATCACTGGTCCGTCGGCGCGCTGCACCCGGTACCGGCTCGCGACGCCGAGCGACGCATCGTTGCGGCCGGTGTTGGTGTCGGCGTTCACGACAACGGCTGCACGGCCGGACGGAACCCGCGTGCGAGCAGCCCACCGCGGAAGAGTTCGACCATCGCACGATCGACCAACACCACCGCGACGCCACGGGTGCTCTCGGCGACGTGCACGACTTCGAAGCTGGCGATGTTGACGCTGAGTTCGGCCGCCAGTGTGAAGACCTCGGCGGCCGCCCCCGCCCGGTCGGGGATCGGGATGCGAACTTCGGAGAGTTCGTCGGGGTGGACGACCCGAGTCGGCAGATTCGACCGCGCCTGACGTGCGGCGGTGAGGCGGGCGAACAGCGCCTCGCGGTCGTCGGCGCCGATGATGTCGCGCACCTCGGCGAGTCCACCGATCAACTGGTCGAGCACCTCGACGATGGCGGTGCGATTCTCTGCGCAGATGTCGAGCCAGATCCCCGGACGTCCGCTCGCGACGCGGGTCATGTCCCGGAACCCGCCGGCGGCGAGCCGGAGAAGGGCGGCGTGCTCTTCGGCGCGGTCGCTCGCGAGACCCATCAGTGTTGCCGCCGTGAGATGGGGCACGTGGCTGACCACGGCAACGAGCTGGTCATGGCGCTCGGGCGTGAGTGCCACGACCTCGGCGCCGAGCGAAGCGACCACCGAGGCGACACGAGCGAACATCCCGTCGTCACTGTCCGGACCCGGTGTCAGCACCCACACGGCACCCTCGAACAGCTCGCCCTGGGCGCCGTCGAGACCGTCGAGTTCGGAGCCCGCCATCGGATGACCGCCGACGAACCTGTTGTCGGCCGCTGACGCACAGATTGCTGCCTTGACGCTGCCGACGTCGGTGACCGCGCCACTCGTCTCGGCGAGGGCGCGCTTGACCTCGTCGACGGTGGCGAGCACCGGGACCGCCACGAACGTGATTTCGGCGTGGGCATCCAGACCGATCGTGTCGACGACGCCGCGTTGAAGGGCCGTGGCAGCCGTTGCGGCATCGGCGTCGTCGCCGCTCACCGTCCACCCCTGCCGCCGCAGCGCGAGCGCCACGGATCCGCCGATCAGCCCGAGGCCGATGACGTTGGCTCGGCGCTCCGAGACGGTGAGGTCAGTCACGGATGTCGATCGTATCCGTGGCGTCCGTGACGGGCGTCGCCACCGCCTCGGTGAGCGATCGCCACTCGTCGGTGGTCAGGTCACGCCAACTGCCAGGCTGCAAGGATCGATCGGTGATCGGCCCGATCCGGGTGCGCACCAGACGGGTCACCCGATGGCCGATCGCGTCACACATTCGCCGGATCTGACGGTTGCGCCCCTCGTGGATGGCGATGCGCAGCACACCGGGTTCGGGCTGCGACACCTTGGCCGGCGCCGTCATCCCGTCCTCGAGCAGCACACCTTCGCGGAGGGATCGGATGCCACCCGCGGAAACGGGTCCACCGCTCACCTCGACCAGGTACTCCTTGTCGATGCCGTGCGAAGGATGCGCGATTCGGTTCGCCAGGTCACCGTCATTGGTGAGCAGCAGCAGACCCTCGGTGTCGACGTCCAGTCGCCCCACCGAGAACACCCGTGGCTCGCTCGGCACGAGGTCGATCACGGTCGGCCGCTGATGCGTGTCGCGTGCGGTGGTCACCACACCGACAGGCTTGTTGAGCAGGTAGTACACCAGATCAGGCCGCACCCCGATCGGTGCCCCGTCGACCTCGACCAGGTCGTTGTCGGTGTCGACACGACGTCCGAGCACCGCGACCTCGCCGTTGACGGTGACCCGCCCGGCAGCGATCAGGTCCTCGCAGATCCGACGACTCCCGTACCCGGTGGCTGCCAGTACCTTCTGGAGTCGCTCGCCGCCGGGCAGCGCGGCGTTGCGTTCCGCCATCTGTTCCCACAGCGGCGGCTCGGGGGTGCGATCGCTCACGGTTCGGCGTGGTCGGGCGCCGTGCTGGTCGTCGGGCCGGTCGACACCTCGATCACCGGCGTCACGCGAAGCCCGGTCTCCAAGGCTTCGACCACCTCGGCGCTGGGGATGAACTCGGCAATCGGCGGCAGATCGTCGAGCGAGGCGAGGCCCAGCTTCTCGAGGAACGTCGCCGTGGTACCGAACAGGATTGCCTGCCCGGGGCCCTGGTCGCGTGCGACCTCGTCGATGTAGCCGCGGGCCTGCAGTGTGCGCAACACGCCGTCGGGGTCGACACCACGGATCGAGGCGATCTGGCCGCGGGAGATCGGTTGCTTGTACGCCACGATCGCAAGCGTCTCGAGCGCTGCGCCCGACAGCCGTGCGCGCTGGTCGTGCAGCAGGAACCGCTCGACGTACGGCGTGAGATCGTCGGGCGTCTGGAACCGCCACCCACCCGCGATGTTGACGAGTTCGAAGCCGTGACCGGCGCCGAGGTACGCCGCTGCCAGCTCCTCACACCACTGCTCGACCATCACCGTCGGCTCCTCGATCAGCTGCGCGAGCAGCTCCGCGGGGACGGGGTCGTGGGCGACCAGCACGATCGACTCGATCGCACGCTTGTACTCCGCAACTCGAGCGTCGGGCGCGTCGGCCAATTCGTCGGCCAGTTCGTCGGGCGATTCGTCGGTCATGGCGAGTCCTCGGTCCTCAGCCCTCGTAGGCGTCGATCAGGATTGCCGCGGTGTCGAAGTGCTCGTCGGCGCTCCACGTGACCTCGATGTCGCCGAAGCGCTCTGGCTGGTCGATCTCGACGGCACCCTGCTTGTAGAGCTCGAGGACGGCGAGGAACCGGATGATCACCTCGATGCGGTCGGTCAGATCAGCGGTGAGACGACGGAACGTGATCCGGCCGATGCGCGGGAGCTCGTCGAGGAGCTCGGCGACCGCGTCGGCCACGGTCGTGGTGATCGCCGTCACGTGGAACAGGTCGACGACGGGCACCGGCTTCGGAGTGAGCGCCCGGATCGCTGCGCTGCGCAGGCTGGTGACGCTGGTGCCCTCCAGCATGTCGGGTACGACGGCTGCGAAGCGCTCGTCGGGGCCGACGACCCTGGGGAACGAGAGATCCGCCTCGTCGGCGAGCGTGGAGAAGATCTGCGCCACGTCCTTGAACGTCTTGGCTTCCAGGAGGCGCGCCAGCAGCATGTCGCGCTCTTCCCACAGGGCGAGTTCGTCGTCGAGATCGATGTCGATGGGGTTCGGCAGCAAGCGGCGGGCCTTGAGTTCCACGAGCGTTGCGGCGATGAGGAGGAATCCGGTCGCGACGTCGAGGTCGAGGAGCTGCATCCGCTCGATCTCCACGAGATACGCATCGACGATGCTGGACAGGTTGACCTCGTAGATGTCGACCTGTTCGCGCAGGATCAGTTGCAGCAACATGTCGAAGGGCCCCTGGTACACGGGGGTGGAGACGTCGAGGCTCATCGTTGCTCCAACCTACCGGAGCGACACCGGTGCAACGGGGTATCGTCGGCGCCCGTGAGCACTCCGGCCGAACCGTCCATCCACGGTGCCAACCAAGGCGCAAACCATGGCGCCACCGACGGCAGTTCGAGGCGCGTGCTGTCGTGCATGCAGCCCACGGGGGACGTGCACCTCGGCAACTATCTCGGAGCGCTGCGGAACTGGGTGGCCGGCCAGCACACCTGCGACGCGTTCCACGGCATCGTCGATCTCCACGCGCTCACCGTCACCGAGGAGCCGGGAGTGCTCGGCCGTCAGACCATGTCGTTGGCGGCGATGTTCTTCGCCATCGGCCTCGATCCCGACGTGGCGACGGTTTTCGTGCAGAGTCACGTGCCCGAGCACAACCAGTTGGGCTGGATCATGGAGTGCACGGTCAGCTTTGGCGAGCTGTCGCGCATGACCCAGTTCAAGGACAAGAGCGCCAAACGGGAACACGAGTTCGTGTCGGCCGGGCTGTTCACCTATCCGGCGCTCCAGGCTGCGGACATCCTGCTCTACGACGCCCACGAGGTGCCGATCGGTGACGACCAGCGTCAACACGTCGAGATCACCCGAGACATCGCGATCCGCTTCAACCACCGCTTCGGTGACACGTTTGTCATTCCCGAGGCGGTCACACCCGCTGCGGGCGCCCGGGTGATGAGCCTCCAGAATCCGATGTCGAAGATGTCGAAGTCCGACGACTCCGACGCCGGATGCGTCTATCTGATCGATGAACCGGGCGCTGTGATGAAGAAGTTCAAGCGGGCGGTCACCGACTCCGACACGGGAGCGGACGCCGTGCGATACGACCGCGCCGAGAAGCCGGGTGTGGCGAACCTGCTGGAGATCAACGCGGCGGTCACCGGCCGCACGCCCCAGGCGGTCGCCGACGACTACGAGCAGTACGGCAGGCTCAAGGTCGACACCGGCGAGGCGGTGCTGGCGGTGCTCGAGCCGATCCGCTCCCGGTACCTCGAGCTGGTCGACGATCCCGGTGAACTCGCCCGGCTGCTGCGTGTCGGTGCCGACAAGGCCCGCGAGGTCTCCTCGGCCACCCTCGCCCGGGCCCACGCCAACATTGGCCTCCTTCCCGCCTGAACCACCCTCTGTTCCCGATCTCGTGAACAATCCCACCTCCAGGAGGTGAAGTTGTTCACGCAAACGCTCAGCGCGACTCGATGAGTGCCCGATCAAACAAAACCGACCGGCGGATCGTCGGGTTGGCGATCCCGGCGCTGGGAACGCTGGCGGCCGAGCCGCTCTACCGCATCGTCGACACCGCGATCGTCGGCCGGCTCGGGACCGACCAGCTCGCGGGACTGGCGATCGCGGTCACACTGCTCGCGCTGGTGGTGGCCGGGTCGAACTTCCTCATCTACGGCACGACGCAGCGTGTGGCGAACCGGTTGGGTTCGGCACGGCCGGACGAGGCGGCCGACGTCGGCGTCCAGGCGATGTGGCTGGCCGGCATCGTCTCGTTGGTCGCCGTGCCGGCGCTCGTGTTCGGCGC
>JBGTIA010000680.1:0-4275 GCA_041745835.1 Ilumatobacteraceae bacterium
CGGAGCCGGTGCTGGCCGGCAGCGGCGCCACCTGGTTCGTCGAGGGCGAACGCGCAAACGCCCTCGCCGACCTGGTCGACGAAGGCGCTCGAGTGGTGGTGGCACGAACCGTGCCGATGGAACTGGCGACCAATCAGGACCCACGCGCCACCTCCGCCTGAGCGGGTGACGACGTTCCTCCGACTGGTCGGGCGGACGTGGTGACTACTTGCGACGCTGGTGACGCGTGCGGCGGAGCATCTTCTTGTGCTTCTTCTTCCGCATGCGCTTGCGACGCTTCTTGATCAGAGAACCCATAAGGCCTGCCACGCTACCGGTTCGGATGGGCCACGCCACCTGGCCGCTCGCCGGACAGGCGACCGGGCACCCCGCCGGACAGCCCGCCGGACGGTCCACTGGACAGGCCACTGGCCAGTCCACTGCGGCAGCTCACCGTGGCAGGCTCGGCCGGGCGAGATACCGTGGGGGCACCGACAGTCACAGTCAGTCCGGGGTCGTCTAATGGTAGGACAGCGGTTTTTGGTGCCGCGTGTAGGGGTTCGAATCCTCTCCCCGGAGCCATGAACGTCTCCGCCATCATCCTCGCTGCCGGCGAAGGCACCCGCATGCGGTCCAGCCGGCCCAAGCCGCTGCATCTGATCTGCGGGCGGGCGATGGTGCTCCACGTCATCCACTCGCTCGAACAGCTCGCACCCGACCGCACCGCGGTGGTCGTCGGCCACGGCGCCGAGCAGGTCACCAAGAAGGTGCAACAACTCGCTCCCTCGTGGGCCAACGTCGCGTTCGTCGAACAGCACCAGCAGAACGGAACGGGCGACGCCGCCTCGATCGGGATGACCGCCTTCGGGGGCGACGACTACGACGACGAGTCGACGATCGTCGTGCTCCCCGGCGACACCCCGCTGCTGCGCCCGGCCACCCTGCACCAACTCGTCGAGACGCACGTAGCGAACGGCAACGCCGCCACGCTGCTCACCAGTGTGATGGACGATCCCACCGGTTACGGCCGGGTGATCCGCAAGACCAACGGCCAGGCAGCGCGCATCGTGGAACATCGCGACGCCGCCCCCGACGAACTCGACGTCAAGGAGATCTGCACGTCGATCTACGCCTTCCGGCGCGACCTGCTCGGCCCCGCGCTGCGCAAACTCACCACCGACAACGCCCAGGGCGAGTACTACCTCACCGACGTGATCTCCGTGCTCGGCGCGATGGGCCACCGCATCGGCGTGGTGCAGGCGCCCGCGCGCGAGACGCAGGGGGTCAACGACCGGTGGCAGCTCGCCCTCGCCGAGCGCGAATTGCGGGCTCGGACGAACCGGGCACACCTGTTGGGCGGCGTGACCATGCTCGATCCCCGCCAGACCTTCATCGACGTCACGGTCGCCATCGGCCGCGACGTCACCCTCTACCCGGGCACGATCCTGCAGGGATCCACCGTGATCGGCGACGGCTGCGAGGTGGGGCCCGACACTCGCCTCGTCGACTGCGCAGTCGGCGACGAGGCCGTCGTCGAGCACACCGTCGGCCACGATGCCGAGGTCGGCCCCGGCGCGGTCGTCGGGCCGTACGCCCATCTGCCTGCCGGGTCGAGTGTCGCTGCTCGTGCGACCACCGGTGCCTTCTACACTGCTCCGGTCGGCTGAAGCCGCACCACGTTCGGGGAGGACGTCACAACTCATGGAGAAGGTCACGACCAAGCGACTCGCCCTGTACTCGGGGCGGACCCATCCGGAGTTGGCGCAAGAGGTGGCGACACACCTCAACATCGAGTTGGGACACGACAATCTCGTCGAGTTCGCCAACGGCGAGGTGCGGTGCCGGTTCGGTGAGTCGATCCGCGGATCGGATGTCTTCGTGATCCAGAGTCACTACGGCATCGACAACCACTCCGTGAACGACTCGATCATGGAACACCTCATCATGATCGACGCTGCGTACCGGGCGTCCGCCAAGCGGATCACGGCGGTGGCCCCGTTCTACGGCTACTCCCGCCAAGACCGCAAGGCCGAGGGGCGAGAGCCGATCACCGCCCGCCTGGTCGCCGACATGTTCAAGGCGGCCGGTGCGAAGCGCATGATCTCGATCGACCTGCACTCGGGCCAGATCCAGGGCTTCTTCGAGGGACCCGTCGACCATCTCACGGCGATGCCGGTGCTCGAGGCCTACATCCGCGAGCACGCCATCGAGCCGGTGATCGTGTCGCCCGACGCCGGTCGCATCAAGGTTGCCGAACGGATGGCGCAGCACCTCAACGACTGCGGCGCCGACCTCGCCTTCATCTACAAGCGCCGCCCGAAGGGCACTGCGAACGTCGCCGAGGCCACCGAGGTGATGGGCGACGTCGACGGCCGTCTGTGCGTGATCACCGACGACATGATCGACACTGCCGGCACGATCTGTGCCGCCGCCGAATTGCTCGTCGAACGTGGCGCGCGCGAGGTGTGGGCGATGGCCACCCACGGCGTGCTGTCCGGACCCGCCATCGATCGGTTGAAGAACGCGCCGATCGCCCGCGTCGTGCTCACCAACACACTGCCGCTGCCCCCCGAGAAGCAGCTCGACAAGATCGAGGTGCTGTCGGTCGCCCCGCTGATCGCCGAGGCGCTCGGCGCCGTGTTCGACGACACCAGCGTCAGCGACATCTTCGACGGCGAAAACCTCGCCTGACCCCACGCCCCACCCGTCCGCCGCCGGGCCCGGAGCGCCGACGACTCCCGAAATTTGCGCAGCGCTGCCCGCGGGGAGGGCCGATTCGCGAAGGTTTGCGACCGGCCAGCGTGTCACCCCGAAATCTGTGCGGATCTGCCCGCTGGGCGGGTCAGTCTGAACAAATTTTCGACTGACGTTCCGTTTTTGGCCGCTGATCGCCCTCTGTCATGGTGTGTTCAGCACCGAAAGTCTTCAGACAGCCGCCCGGCAGTTCGGCACGATCACGCGCCGACAACTGCGCGAACAGGGCGCATCGTCCTCCGCGATCTCGCGGGCACGCTGCGCCGGTCTCCTGATCGAGGTCGTCCCCGGCGTCCTCCGATTCGCATCGAGCCCCGAGACGTTCATGATGCGTTGCATGGCGGTTCAGCACGCCACCGAGCCCACCGGCTACCTCAGCGGTTGGACCGCGGCGCGGCTGTACGGGCTCCGGAAGATGCCGGAATCTCCGATCCATGTGACCGTACCGACGAACACCAACCGCTCGCTGCCGGCCTGGGTGGAGTGCCACCGGAGCGGCTGGTTCGGCGAAGGCGACTGCGTCACCAGGCCCGACGGGTTGATCGTTGCCGAACCGATGCGGATGCTGTTCGCTCTCGGTGCCGCATTCAACCAGTTCCGATTCGAGCGTTCGGCCGAGGACGCATGGCACCTCGGCTTGATCACACCTTGCGACGCGATGGACTACCTGGAGCGTCACCGGTGTCGCGGTAAGGACGGCGTCGCAAAGATGGAGCGTTGGCTGGAACGCACGTTGCCACGGGCCAGACCGACGCAGAGCGACCTGGAGCGAATCTTCCTCGAGGCGCTCGCACGTCGGTCGCTTCCCGAACCCGAGACGCAGTTCCCTCTCGAACTCCTGACCGGTGAAGTCATCCATCTCGATATCGCCTGGCCGGGCATCCGCCTTGCCGTCGAGCCTGGTAGCTCGTGGTGGCACGGCGGCGATGCTGGGCAGCGCAATGACCAACAGCGCGACCGGGCCTGCACCGAGGTGGGCTGGCTGACCCTGCGTTTCGACGAGACATTGCGCGACGATCCCGACGCCGCGGCGCACCAGGTGGAACGGGTTCACCGTCGCCGCACCAACGATCTCCGAAATCTGCCCCGATCGACCCGGTGACCGGGCAGATCCGCGCATTTTTTCGGGCCAAGGCGGGTCGGGCGGTGCGATGGCCCGGTCGGGAGGGGATGCGGCAACGGGGCGGTAGATTAGGGCGCTGCTGTAACGACCTGGCGCCCATGTGCGGGCGTCGTCCCGAGATTCGATGGAAGCCGATCACCATGTCTGAGACCGTTCTCAACGCCGAAGTGGGCCGCCGCGCCGGAAGCTCCGATTCGCGCCGCCTGCGCTCCGAGGACCAGATCCCCGCCGTGGTGTACGGCCACGGGATGGATCCGATCAGCGTGTCGGTCGATCGCCGCGAGCTGCGCCAGGCGCTGTCGGGTGCTGCTGGCATGAACACGATCCTCGACCTCACCGTCGACGGCACCGTGTACCCGTCGCTGATCAAGGACATCCAGCGCCACCCCGTCAAGCGCTCGGTCCAGCACATCGACTTC
>JBGTIA010000681.1:0-8120 GCA_041745835.1 Ilumatobacteraceae bacterium
GCACGGTGTCGAAGAACTGCTCGGGCGTGACCCTGCTCGAACACGACGCCTGCACGAGCGTTCCGCCCGGCCGCACGAGGCGCAGCGCCAGGTGGGTCAGGCGCGTGTACGCCCGAAGGGCTCCCCCGACGTTCACCTGCCGTTGGGCGAACGACGGTGGGTCGACGACGACGAGGTCGTAGTCGGAACGCTCCCTCGCCAGCTTCACCATGACCTCGAACGCGTCGCCGACCTCCGTGGTGAAGTGGCATGATCGCACGGTCTCGAGACCTTCGCTGAGTGACATGTTGTGTTCGGCAGCGGCGAGGGTCGGCGCAGACAGGTCGACGGCGTGGACCGATCGTGCACCGCCGGCCGCGGCGTGCACGCTGAAGCCCCCGGTCGAAGCGAACACGTCGAGGACGTCGAGGCCCGCCGCCATCTCGCCGACCCGGAGCCGGTTCGCCCGCTGGTCGAGGAAGTGGCCGGTCTTCTGTCCGGTGCGTACGTCGGCGTCGAAGAACAGGGAACCCTCGACGAAACGCACCGGGCCATCGGGCAGACTTCCGGCGATCACGTCGCCATCCACCAGCCCGAAGGTCTCGCCGCGCTCGATGTTGCGGGCGAGGCGGAGCACGACACCACCGCAGGCCGTGACGTCGAGCAGCGCTCGGGTGACCGCCACGAGATGCGGGAACCAGGCCGCCGAATACAGCTTGACGACGAGCACGTCCGCGTACCGGTCGACGACGAGCCCTGACACGCCGTCGTTCTCACCGTTCAGGACCCGGTAGGCGAGGTGGTCAGCGTCCGGGGCGACGGTGAAGGGTTCTCTGAGGACGAGCGCGTTTCGGATCGTCGATCGCCACCACTCGTCGTCGATCGGGGTGGGCCGGCCGACGTGAAGGATGCGGAACTGGATGGGCGAGTCGGGGTCGTAGAGCGCAAGCGCGACGAACTTGCGGTCGTTGTCGAAGATGACCGCCAGATCACCAGCAGTCGCCTCGTGGCTGATCGACGTGACGGACTCCTCGAACACCCACGGATGCCGGGACCGAATGTGTCGCTGCGCGTCGGGGGTCACCCGCACGGCGAGACGCTTGTCGTTGGGCCGAGGAACTCGCAGCAGCCGGCGGTGCAGGTCAGGGCGGTTCATTCGTGGAACGACGCGATGACGCCGACGCTCGGGGGCACGCCGCCGCCGAAGACCGATGCCCACGCTCCGGCCGGTCCGTCGGGACCATGGCGCTCGTCGATGGTCATCCATGCGCGGCTGGCATCGATGAACTCGTGTGTGGCTTCCGTGGTCCGGCGCCGGTACTCGGCCGCACCCCATCCATCGACGAGGCGGTTGAGTTCGGTCGGAGCGAAGAAGAACTGCGGCGATGCGCCGGGCAGGGAGCCGGTGTCGGCCTTCGGGACGGCGTCGTGGTGGCTCCTGCCGATCATCATCGAATACTTCACGCGGTCGCCGAGACGCTGGTGCACGGCGGCCAGCACGTTCGGGTTGCCCGCCATGTCGATCACCACGCTGTCCACCAGCGCGACGCCGGTGTCCGGATCGTCGATCTCGTCGTAGGTCACGACCGTGTCGTAGAAGCCGAGCGATCGGACGAAGTCGGCGTTCCCCGCGGAGGTGAGGCCCGCGACGGTGAGTCCGTCACGTTTCGTCGCACGCTGACTGAAGCCGATCGCCGTCTTCGACGACGCCGAGAGCACGACCACCTGCTCGGCTCCGAAGAACGGCGCCGCCCCGTCGGCGGTGGCGCCGCCGGAGTCGGCGAAGAACTCGTCCGCGAGGAAGCCGGTGAGCAGCAACACGCGGAGCAGCGCATGGCGGTTCTCTCCGTCGTCCTCACTGTCGGGGGCGTCGTCGCCGAGCGAGTCGGGAAGGAACGGATCGACGTCGGTGCGGGTGTAGCTCCGGTAGATCGGAGCGTGCGCCTGGCGGTGATCGCCATCGTCACGGAAGCCGTCTCGCGTCGCCGTGGCGGTGAACGTGGCAGTCTCGGCCATCGGGAACCAGCCGTAGTACCGGCCGCCGACGGGCAGGTCGGCGTTGAGCGACTCGACGATCTCCCCGTAGCCGACGGCAGGCACTCGGCCCCACGTCGACGGATCCGACGACGGGAAGAAGTCCCAGTAGCCGAGCAGGTCACCGGCCCCGGCGTAGCTGATGTTGTTGGCGGTCACGGCGAAGCGATCGATGCGTAGACGGATCTGGCCGTCCGCGAGTGCAGTGCTCGGATCCTCGTGCACCTCCGCGTCGCCGATCGAGGTCCGCCGGATCTCGAGGACGCTGGTGCCGGGCGGGTTGCTGCTGTCGTCGTGCGCCATACTCCCCAGCATGCCTGATTCCAGCTCCCCGCTCGCACTCTCGAACCTGTTCGGACTCGACGGCAAAGTTGCCGTCGTCACGGGCGGCTCACGAGGGATCGGGTTCATGATCGCGTCGGGCCTCGTCGCCAACGGCGTGCGCACCTACATCACGGCCCGCAAGGCTGACGCCTGCGACGCCGCTGCGACCGAGTTGTCCCAGCACGGCGAGTGCGTCTCGATCCCGGCCGATCTGTCCACCGCGGACGGGCTTGCGTCGTTCGTGGCAGCGCTCACCGAGCGCGAGTCCCAGATCGACATCCTCGTCAACAACGCGGGCGCCGCCTGGGGAGCCCCGCTCGGCGAGTTCCCGGAAGTCGGCTTCGACAAGGTGATGGACATCAACGTGAAGGCGCCGTTCATGCTGACCCAGGCCCTGCTCCCCCAGCTCAAGGCCGGCGCAAACGCAGACGATCCGGCTCGCGTGATCATGATCGGCTCGATCGACGGCATTCGCGTGCCGATCGGCGACAACTACTCGTACTCGGCGTCGAAGGCCGGCATCCACATGATGGCGCGCCACATGGCCGCCCATCTCGTGAAGGACCACATCACGATCAACTCGATCGCACCCGGACCGTTCGAGTCGAAGATGATGGCGTACCGCCTCGACGACCCGGACAGCCGCAAGATGGTGGAGGCGAACGTGCCCCGCAAGCGCATCGGCTCGCCCGAAGACATCGCCGGCACGGTGATCTTCCTCGCCAGCCGCGCGGGTGCCTTCACCATCGGCAGCGTCATCCCCGTCGACGGCGGCATCTCCACCCTCTGACGTACGCGATGTGCCAGGCACATCGTGTACGTCGAGGCTGACGGCCGCGCCTAGTCGGCGCGGCTCGTCAGGGCGAGACGGACCCCGAGCCCCACGATCGCCACTCCCCCGGCAGCGCCGACGGCCTCGAGTCGTCGAGGCGAGCGGACGAACCAGGTGCGCGCCGTGCCGGCAGCCAGGCCCCAGATGCTGTCGGACGCCAGGGCGATCACCGCGAAGATCACGCCGAGCGCCAACATCTGCACACCGGCCGGAGCACCGCCGGCCTGCACGAACTGCGGCAGGATCGCTGCGAAGAACACGATCGTCTTCGGGTTCGCCACGCCGACCACGAACCCGTCGACGAAGAGCGATCGATGCGTCGAGACCGCGCCCGATCCATCGATCGTCGTCGACAGCGCAGCGTTGGCACGGCGGTGGACGATCGCCTGCACGCCGAGCCACACCAGGTAGATCGCGCCGAGCAGCTTGATCGCCGTGAACACCGCCGCCGAACTCTCGACGATCGTGCCGAGCCCGAGCGCCACCAGCACCACTTGCACGTAGAAGCCCAGGGCGTTGCCGGCGACCGTGACGAGTGCGGCCCGCCGCCCGAGCGACAGCGCCCGACCGACCACGAACATCACGCTCGGGCCGGGGATGATGATGATCGCGAACGAGACAGCAGCGAAGGCAGCCAATGAGCTGAGCGACGGCACCAGCAGATCTTGCCCGGTTGGCAGCATCGGGCGACAATCGATTTTCCCCGGCCGCGAACGCAGTCAGCGCGAGAACCTGGAGTGAATCCTCGTGACCGTGCCGAGCGTGCGCATCGTCATCTCGCCGAGCAGCGATTCGATCCGGGTGACCGGGAGCGTCGACGCGCTGACGCCCTCGATCGGCAACCAATACCACTCGCGCCCTGACACGACCAACCGATCCTCCGGGGGGACGAGCTCCAACACCGCAGCGGTCCGCTCGGGTGGTGCTGCCGTGCGGAGGAACGTCACCTGGATCTTCCCCGCGGTGCGCGCAAGTTCGTGGTCGGCGAACGGCGCGGAGGTCGCAATCGATGCGAGCTCGGCTGCCGACCTGACGAACGTCGGCGCCTCGAACCCGTACGAGTCGGCGAGTGCCGCTTCGATGCGCCGTTCGTCGACGGCGGCGGGGTCAGCGGACCGGAACGTGACGTTGCCGGCGGCCTGGTACGCCGCCACGTCGGTGAAGCCCAACTCGCGGAACGGGGCGAGCAGTTGCTCGTTGGTCAGGCGCCGATTGCCGGTGTTGATCGCCCGCAGGAATGCGTAGTACCGATGTTCGGTCACCGACCGCAATCCCTCCCGAGCGATGAGCGAACCGACCGGATACCGCCACTTCGCTCATCGCTCGCAACGATGCGTAGGCCGCGATGAGCGAACCGCCCGAATACCGGCCGTTCGCTCATCGCTCGGTGATGGTCTCGGCCAGGCGGTCGATGGCGGGGCGCACGATCATCGTGTAGGTGTCGGCAATCGCCGGCTCGCGGTGGGCCTGTTGGGCTTCGAGGCGGGCAGGGTCGAAGACGACCGCCATGAACGCCGCCTTGCTCGGGAAGGCGTTGAAGCGGACCTGATCCCAGCTGCGCCCGTCGCCGAGGATCGTGCCCTCCACCGCAAACCAGCCGGCAATCCGGACACCGTGCGGCCCGGCGGTCTCGGCGGCCGCCCGCGAGTAGGCGTCCATGTCCTCGGGTGAGATCGCCGCCTTCGCAGTGTCGCGGTACTTGAGCACGTGAATCACCATCACGGGGCCATCGTCATCTGTGGGCGGATGGGGCACGTCGGCCCAGTCGGGTCGGTCGACCCCATCGGGCCACGCCGGCACCTCGAACGGTTGGCACCCGATCACGATGGTCTCCGCCATACCCGCCTCCTTGTGGACGTGCTGACGCTCGAAGTCGGGGCGTGACTGCATCTCGATGAACGATCGACGGGTCGGATACTCGACCACGCCGACGCGGTCCCACACCGGCCTGTCGCCGAGGAGCTGCTGGTCGACCTCACCGGCGAAGGCGATCTCGGCGCCGACGGCGGCCAGCGACTCACGCGGCGTGTAGAGGTCGTCGGCCTCGCGCCCACTGATCGTCGACTCGCGACCATCGGTGTAGTCAGCCACCTCGCGGTACTTCATCAGGTTGACCATCCACACCGGGCCGTCGTCGCCAGGTGGGGTGGTGGCGAGCCGCATCGCGTAGTCGCGGTCCACGGTGCCGTAGCGCGGTGTGCGGGTGTCGGTCATCTCCGTGTCGCTCTCACTGTCGTTCCCATCGTCCTGCTCGGTCGGCGAGGATCTGCATCATCTCGCGTGCCACCATCGGCCCGGCGTTCTGGTTCTGGCCGGTGACGAGGTTGCCGTCGACCACCCAGTGATTCGCGAGCGGGTCTCGACGTGCCGTGGCGCTCTCGAACCTCGCGCCGGCGGCGCGCAGCTCGGTCTCGGGATGTTGCGGCGTGGATTCGATCCCGAGTTCCCGAACCTGCTTGTCGGTCACCGCGGAGATCCGGCGGCCCTCCACCAGCGGACGACCGTCGGCGCCAGTTGCCTTCAGCAAGCCGAGCGGACCATGACAGATTCCGCCGATCACGGCGCCCTGCGCATTCGCTTCGGTGATCTTGTCGCCGAGCGCGTCGGACGTACCGAGATCGAACGCCGCACCCCACCCGCCGGCGAGGAACACGATGTCGTACGAGGCGATGTCGACGTTGCCGATCGGCAGCGACTTCGAGACTTTCGCCCGCAGTTCGTCGTCGGCGAGAAAGCGGTCGTCGTCGGCGCTGCGGATCACCGGCTTGATGCTCTGCGGATCGACGGGGATTACTCCCCCGTTCGGGCTGGCGAGGTCGACCAACATACCGGCGTCGAGGAATGCGTAGTACGGCACGGTCATCTCGCTGGCGAACACCCCGGTCGCCTTGCCGACGTCGAGCACCCCGTGGTTCGTGCACACGATGAGCGCCCGCTTGCCGAGCAGCTCGAAGTCTCGGGCGTCGGGATCGTCCGGATGCAGGCCGAGCTTCTGCAGGCCCTTGCGCAGCAGCCGCGCCGGCGGTCGGACCCGCTCGGTCGGAGGAGCACTCGGACGTCGACGCACGTACGGCCATGGCACATTGCGCTCGGGGACCGACCGTGCCCGCTCCTGCTTCAACACGACCCGCAGGTGCTCGAACACGGCGTTGCTCTCGTCGTCGCGCCAGCGGTTCACGTGCTCGATCGGGTCGGCAGTGAGGTCGTAGAGCTCCCACTGGTCTGCGAGCGGCTCGGTGCGGTACTCGTTGCCGCGCATCCCGTTCGCGGCGAGGTGGCGGACACCCGGTTCGGTCCACGTCGCCGGATCGTCGAACGTGCGAACCAGCTTCCACAGGTGGCCACCTCCCCCCGATGCCTCGTCGTCGTCGACACGCACCACGATGCCCTCGAAGTTCGCGCCGACGTGAGCGGGCACCTTGATCCGCAGCGGCGCGGGCGGCTTGGCTTCCCGCCCCAGCCGGCGAGCGAAGCCGGACGCTCCGGTGTCGCCCTCGAGCATGTTGTCCCTCGTCAGCACGTACACGGCCCGGTTGCGGTCCGGCACCAGCGCGCCGTCGACGACCGGCATCAGATTGCGCCCGGGCAGCGGGTGCACCTCGCTGAACTCCGCCTTCAACACCTCGGCGATCGACGCCTCGTCGATGCCGGCGGCGCCGAGCAGCGTCGGCACCAGGTCGACGTGCGAGGTCGGAGCATCGTCGATCACCCGCGGCTCCGTTGCGTTCGCTCCGAGCCGGACGACCTCGAACGGTACCCGGGTGGCCTCGTCGTAGAGGTTGAACCACTTCTGGTGGAGCCCGCCGTGGGCCCCGAGCAGTTCGCCGTGGTCGACCGTGCGGACGATCACCGCCTCGTCGAACGCCCCGGTTTGGTGACCGGTAGTGATCGCGCGGCGCACCTGGTCGATCGGCGCATCGACCTCGGCGTGCAGCCGGTAGTAGAGGTCGCGGTACTCCTGGACGTGGTCGCGGTACGACCTGCCGACGAGCGCTACCGGCCCGTAGCCGGTGGGATACGACTCGCGATAAGCGATCTGCGCAGCCGGCTTGGTGACGAGATCCTCGTCATCGGTCGGCGACGGCCCAACGTGCGGAGGGTCGAGCGGACTCGGTTCGATCGGCATGCCCTGGCGAATCCACGCAGGGAACAGCACGATGTCGTGCGGGTTGACGAAGCTCGCCACCAGCAGGAACGGTCGCAACGCATCGACGTCGCCGCCGCGGCGACGGGCATACCGTTCCTCCAGCCACGCCACCACACGAGCGGCAATCAACGGGTCGCGACGCACGCCGGAGTTGGCGAGTGGCGCTCCGTGCGGCTCCGGCCCGACCCAGCCCGAGAACCCATAGGGCCCGAGCGGATCAGCCGACAGATACCGCTGCACGGCGGCCGAGTCGACGTTGCCCTCGTCGTCGTTGGTGGCGACGATCTCGCCGGTCGTGGCGTCGATCAGGTCGGCGTAACTGATGTGCCACTTTCCGTCGTAGTGCGTGTCGTAGCCCGCGGCCCGGAACCAGTTGCCGAGCGTCGGCACCTCCCCCTCGGGGAGCCATCGCAGCCGCGAGTCGTCGTGCTGCTTGCCGAGTCCGTCGGTCTGGGTGACGCCATGCAGGTCGGGGTACTGGCCGGTGAACAGCGTCGGCCGGCTCGGCACACACGCGAGGGAACCGGTGTAGTGCCGGCCGAACGACACGGCGTGCTCGGCGAACCACTTCCGCCCGGTCAGCGTCTCGTCGCGCCAGACCCGCAACTCCTCGGCCTCGTACGGCGGGGTCGCACGCTCCTGGTCGGTCATGATCACGATCACATCGGTCCGCGTCTCGCTCATCTCTGCTCTCCCTTCGTCGAACTGTCACACGGCGCCGCGCCGGACGGGTTACGCGGTGCCTGGCACCGCGTCACCAGGTGGGCGTCAAGTCCCTCAAGCATCACGTCGGACGCACCGGTC
>JBGTIA010000682.1:0-4370 GCA_041745835.1 Ilumatobacteraceae bacterium
CGTGCGCCGCACCTACTCCGAGGGTGGCGGCGTGCCGGCATTGATCGCCGTCGCGCAGGACGCCACCGGCTCCGCTCGTGACGTCGCGATGTCGTACGCGGACGCCATCGGCGGCACCCGCGCCGGCGTGATCGAGACCACGTTCGCCGAGGAGACGGAGACCGATCTGTTCGGCGAGCAGGCCGTCCTTTGTGGTGGCCTCACGGCGCTGGTGCGTGCCGGCTTCGAGACGCTGACCGAGGCGGGTTACGCCCCCGAGATGGCGTACTTCGAGTGCCTCCACGAGGTGAAGCTGATCGTCGACCTCATGTACGAGGAGGGCATCGCCGGCATGCGGTACTCGATCTCCGACACGGCCGAGTACGGCGACCTCACCCGCGGTTCGCGCGTCGTCAACGCCGACACCAAGGCCGAGATGAAGAGGATCCTCGAGGAGATTCAGAGCGGCCAGTTCGCCGCCGAGTGGATCGCCGAGTCCGAGGCTGGCCGCCCGAACTACAAGCGAATGCAGGACGAAGGCAAGGCGCACGCCATCGAAGAGATCGGTGGCGAGCTGCGCGACATGATGCCGTTCATCCGCGCCGGCAAGCAGAAGGTCTCCGACATCTCCGGCGGCTGACAGACGCCGTCCGCGCCACACACATTCCCGAGCGATGAGCCAACCGCCCCAATCCCGGCGTTTCGCTCATCGCTCTGGTGATTGTCGGCGCAGCGATGAGCGACGCGCCCTGATGCGGGCGTTTCGCTCATCACTTGCTGGGGTCGGTGAGGCAGCGTGACTGACACGGCGTGGGCGTTCGTCGCGATCTTCGTCGTCGCTGCGGTGGCGAACTGGTGGAGCCGGCTGTCCGACGGGCGTCGACGAACCGAGCTGTGGAGCAAGCCACTTGCGTTGAGTGCGCTCATCGGTGTGGCGGTGGCGCTGGAGCCGGCGGATCAGCTGGTGCGGGCATGGTTCGTGATCGCGCTCGTCTGCTCGCTTGCGGGGGACGTGCTCCTGCTCTACGGCGAGCGGTACTTCGTGCCCGGCTTGGCATCGTTCCTGCTGGCGCATGTTGCGTACGCACTCGGGTTCGTCGCCTTCGACGAGTGGTCCTCGGCCGGATTCCTGGTCGGCGCGCTCATGATGGCGGTGCTCGCAGCGGCAGTCGGGCTGCGCATCGTCGTCGCGGCACGCCGCAAGGAACGTGTGCTCGGCACTGCCGTTGCCGGCTATCTGGTGGCGATTTCGGTCATGTTCTGCGCAGCGATGGCGACCGGCAGCACGTGGGCGATCCTCGGTGCCGCGTTGTTCGTCGCCTCCGACTCGGTGCTCGGCTGGCGCCAGTTCGTCGCCGAGGCCCGATGGATGCCGGTCGCGATCATGGTCACCTATCACCTCGGCCAGGCCGGCCTCGTCGTCAGCCTCGTCTGACCATGGCAAGCGATGAGCGAGAGGCCGCGATCTGGTCGGTTCGCTCATCGCTGGCGGACTCGATGCCGTTGCGATGAGCCAAGTGACGCGATGTGGGCGGTTCGCTCATCGCTCTGGCACCCGGCTGGGAAACCCGACTTGTGGGGTCGGGAATGGGCGGGTAGCGTCCCGGCACTATGAGTGACTCCTGGGGTTTCGAGACCAAGCAGATCCACGTCGGCGGCGAGCCCGATCCGACCACCGGTGCCAGGGCGGTGCCGATCTATCAGACGACCTCGTACCAGTTCCGTGACACCGACCATGCAGCGAACCTGTTCGGTCTCGCCGAGATCGGCAACATCTACACCCGCATCATGAATCCGACGCAGGCGGCGCTGGAAGCACGCGTCAACGCGCTCGAGGGTGGGTGCACCACGGCGGTTGGACTGCCTGGCACCCTCGCCGTTGCTTCGGGCCAGGCCGCCGAGACGCTCGCGTTCATGACGCTGTGCGAGTCCGGCGACCACGTGGTCGCATCGCCCTCGCTCTACGGCGGCACCTACAACCTGCTGCACTACACGCTGCCGAAGTTCGGCGTCGAGGTGACGTTCGTCGACGACCCCGACGACCTTTCGCAATGGGAAGCGGCCATCAAGCCCAACACGAAGGTGTTCTTCGGTGAGGTCATCCCCAATCCGAAGAACGACGTGCTCGACATCGAGGGCATCGCCGGCGTCGCCCACGCCAACGGCATCCCGCTGATGGTCGACAACACGGTGCCCACGCCGTACCTGATCCGTCCGCTGGAGTGGGGCGCCGACATCGTCGTCCACAGCCTCACCAAGTTCATGGGTGGCCACGGCACATCGGTCGCGGGTGCGATCGTCGACGGCGGCACGTTCGACTACGCGGCGTCGGGCCGCTTCCCGAACTTCACCGAGCCCGACCCGAGCTACCACGGCCTTGCCTACTTCCCGGCGCTGGGCCACGGTGCGTTCATCCTCAAGGCACGGGTTCAGATGTTGCGCGACATGGGCCTCGCCATCTCGCCGTTCAACGCGTTCCTGATCCTGCAGGGCCTCGAGACGTTGAGCTTGCGCATGGAGCGCCACTTCGCGAACGCCCAGAAGGTTGCGGAGTACCTCGACGCTCACGACCAGGTCGAGTCGGTCAACTACGCCGGTCTCGCGTCGAGCCCCTGGCACGAGCGGGCCACGAAGCTCGGCGGCGGCCGCGGCTTCGGCTCGGTGCTTGCCTTCGAGATCAAGGGTGGCGTGGAAGCGGGCAAGAAGTTCGTCGAGGGCGCCGAGCTGCACAGCCATGTCGCCAACATCGGCGACGTGCGCAGCCTGGTGATCCACCCGGCGAGCACCACCCACAGCCAACTCACTCCCGAGGAGCAACTGGCTTCGGCGGTCAGCCCTGGCCTGGTGCGTCTGAGCGTCGGCATCGAGTCGATCGACGACATCATCGCCGACCTCGACACGGCCTTCGCCGCTGCCAAGGGCTGAGCGCCCGACCGATGTCCCGAACCGTGACGCCGGGGTCTGACCCCTGGCGCAACGGTCAGTCGTCGCGTTGGTCGCGGAGGAAGTCCTCGAAGGCGCTGCCGAGGTCGTCGGCTGACGGGATCTGGGCTTCGGCGCGCCGGTCGAACTCGGCCTCGAGGAGTTGCACGTACATCTTGAGCTGTTCGTCGTTGTCGGCGATCTCGTCGTGCACGTCGCGCCAGCTGTCGACCTGGTCGCTGAAGTCGGCGGTGTTGGGGACGTCGAGCACGTGGCTGAGGTGCCGCACCAGCGCTGATGTCGCCTGGGGATGCTCGGCGTTCATCAGGTAGTGCGGGATACCGACGCGCAACGACACCGACGGAATGGAACGGGCCTCCAGCTCGGCTTGCAACACCCCGACCACGCCGGTGATGCCCTGGTAGCTCGGCGCCACCAGGCCGAGCCGCTGGGCGAGGTCGGCGTTCGCGGTACTGCCCGTGACCGGCGGCGTCCGAGTGTGCGGGATCGCCTCGGCGCCCGAGCCGACGGTGACGACGGCCTCACATCCGAGTGCCTCGGCCACGACCACGATCGCCTCGACGTAGGTCCTCCAGTACAGATGTGGCTCGACGCCGATCAGGCCCACGACGTCGCGGTGGCCGGGATTGCGTTGGAGGACGAACTCGTTGCTCGGCCACACGATCTCACGGACGTCGTCGTCGATCGACACGTGCGGACGCTGCTGCGTGAAGTCGTAGAAGGGATCGGGATCGATCGAGCCGACGGTGACCGCATGTGCCTCGCTGATGAATGCGCTCACGGCCTGCGTCGCCGCGCCGGCCACGTCGAACCAACCCTCGAGACCGACCAGCATCACCGGACGTTCGAGCGCGCCGATGTTCCCTGTGCCGAAGTCGAGAACCTGCATGGCATCCACGATGATCAGGTCAAGGCGGCCACGACGTGGTCGATCGAGCGGGTGAGGGCCTCGACGTCGCCGGGGTCGATCGCCGGGAACATGCCGACGCGCAACTGGTTGCGACCGAGCTTGCGGTAGGCGTCGGTGTCGAGGACGCCGTTGGCGCGCAGCGCGACGTTGACCGCCGAGGCATCGATCGAGTCGTCGAGATCGATCGTGCCGACGACGTTGGAGCGCTTCGCCGGGTCGTCGACGAACGGGCTCGCCCAGTCGCGGGCGTCGGCCCATCCGTACAGCGTCGCCGCCGACGCGGCACTGCGGTCGGCGGCGAAGTCCAAGCCGCCGTTGTCGAGCATCCAGCGGATCTGGGCGTCGATCAGGACGAGCGTCGCCAGCGCCGGAGTGTTGTACGTCTGGTTCTGCACCGAATTGTCGAGCGCGATCTGGAGGTCGAGCGAGGCGGGTCTCCAGCGATTGCTGGCTCCGATCGCCCGGATGCGTTCGAGGGCGGCCGGCGAACATGCGGCGAGCCACAGCCCGCCGTCGGAGGCGAAGCACTTCTGAGGAG
>JBGTIA010000683.1:0-3391 GCA_041745835.1 Ilumatobacteraceae bacterium
ACTCTTCCCGGCTACCGCCCCGGCCGGTCGGCCGCTGCGGCCGCCGCCGAGCACGGCATCTCCGACGTCATCAAGCTCGCCTCCAACGAGCTACCCGAGGGCCCGTTGCCGTCGGTCGCTGACGCCATCCGCGCCGGAGTCGACGACGTTCACCTCTACCCCGATCACCGAGCGACTGCGCTGCGCGAGGCGATCGGTGCATCGCTCGGCGTCGGCGCCGACCACGTGACCGTCGGCGCCGGATCGGTCGGACTGCTCCAGCAGCTGGTGCTGTCGTATGTCGAGCGGGGAGAGGGCGTTGCGTTCTGCTGGCCGTCGTTCGAGGCGTACCCGTTGTTCGCTGCACTCGTCGATGGTGAACGGATCCGCCCGCCGCTGCGACGCCAGACGTTCGACCTCGGCGCACTCGCCGACGCGATCGGACCCGCCACCCGGCTCGCACTGATCGCCAACCCCAACAACCCGACCGGCACCGTGGTCGGCACCGACGAACTCGCATCGTTCGTCGAGCGTGTCCCCGAGTCGTGCCTCGTCGTGATCGACGAGGCCTACGCCGAGTTCGTCACCGACGCCCGCATCGGCGACTCGATGGCGCTCGTCGAACGCTTCTCGAACGTCGTGGTGCTGCGGACCTTCTCCAAGGCGCACGCACTGGCGTCGCTGCGAGTCGGCTACGCGATCGCCCGACCCGAGGTGATCGGCGTGCTCGATCGCACGCTCGTGCCGTTCGTCGTCAACGGACTCGCCCAGACCGCTGCGCTCGCATGTGTCGCGGCCACCGACGAGATGCGCGAGCGGGTCGACTGCGTCGTCGCCGAGCGCTCGCGCGTCGTGGCCGCCCTGCGCAGGTCCGGATGGATGGTTCCCGAGCCGCAGGGCAACTTCGTCTGGCTTCCCGCCGGTCGCGCGTCCGCTGACATCGGGTTGGCACTCGAACGCCTCGGCGTGGTGACCCGCGTCTTCGCCGACGTCGGCATCCGCGTCACGGTCGCCGATCGCGCCGGCAACGACCGGTTCCTCGACGCCTTCGACAAGGTTGCCGTCGCAGGCGCCGTCGACCTCGATGCGTGGCAGCTCCCCACCGGCGACCTCGCCGCGCAGATCACCGACGAGCTGCAACGGCTTGGCGACGTGCTCGACCGTCTTCGAGCGCACGGCGCACAGCAGGGCGGGGCGGGCCTCACCGCAGCGGACGATGCCACCGGCGAGCAGTGGGACGAGGGTCAGGTGTGGGCCCATCTCGCCGAGTTCGGTGCCTACTGGCGCCGCGAACTCCGGGTGATCGTCGATGCGGGTGTTGATGCGGGTGTCGCAGCTGGTTGCAAGGATCCGGTGCCGTTCGGTCGCACCAAGCGCGACCCTCACCGCATCGCCATGATCGAGACCCACCGCGCCACTCCGGTCGCGCAACTCGTCGAGACGGTGCAGCGCGACATCGCTGCCTTCTGCGCCGACCTCGCCGAGCTGACATCAGCGGACTGGTCGCGACGGGGCCTGCATGAGACGCTGGGAGCGATGGATCTCTGGGGCTTCCTCCACCACTTCGTGACCGGGCACTACCTCGAACACGCCGACCAACTCGACGGCCTCCGCCATGGATGACAGCTCGATGAATGACACCTGGGTCGACGTCGAAGCGGGTTCGCCCTTCCCGCTGCACAACCTGCCGTTCGGGATCGGCCGGCGCGACGACGGCACCATCGGTGCGTTCGTGGCGATCGGCGACGTCGCGCTCGACCTCGCCGATGCAGTCGGCACCGGCTTCCTCGACGACTCGCCCGCCGAGTACGGCCTGCTCGACGCAGGCGGCACGCTCAACGGCTTCGCCGCGGCGGGCCGGGCAGCCCACGCAGCACTTCGCGAGCGCCTCACCGAGCTGTTCACCGAACGTCGATACCGGACGCAGCTGACGCCGTGCCTCGTCCCGCTCGACGAGCTGACGATGCAACTGCCCGTCGCCATCGGCGACTACGTCGACTTCTACTCCTCGCTCCACCACGCCACGAACCTGGGCCAGCTGTTCCGTCCCGACGGCGAGGCGCTGCTGCCCAACTGGCGTCACATCCCCATCGGTTACCACGGCCGTTCCGGCACGATCGTCGCCGACGGCGCCGACATCTCCCGTCCGAGCGGGATGCGGCTCGTCGACGGCGAGCCGCAGTACGGGCCGACGAACGCGCTCGACATCGAGCTCGAGGTCGGTGTCGTCGTCGGCGCTCCGTCGCAACGCGGCGAGCCGATCACGACCGCTGACGCCGAGCAGCACCTGTTCGGACTCTGCCTGGTGAACGACTGGTCGGCCCGTGACATCCAGGCCTTTGAGTACCAGCCGCTCGGGCCGTTCCTCGGCAAGAGTTTCGCCACGTCGATGTCGCCCTGGATCGTCACCCTCGACGCGCTCGAACCGTTCCGGGTGGATCCGCCCGCGCAGGACCCGCCCGTTGCCGACCATCTCCGCACGACTGGAGCGACCGGCTTCGACCTCCACCTCGAGGTCGAGCTCCAGGGTGAGGTGATCAGCCGGACGTCGTTCGCCGACATGTACTGGACGGCGGCCCAGCAGCTGGCCCACATGGCCACCAACGGCGCCGACGTGCGCGCCGGCGACCTGTTCGCGTCGGGAACCGTCTCGGGCCCGACACCCGGCAGCGAGGGCAGCTTGATCGAGTTGACGTGGCGGGGCGAGCGACCGCTCGATCTGGCCGATGGGACCACCCGGACGTTTCTGCTCGACGGCGACACCGTCACGCTGCGGGGATGGGCCGGCGCCGAACCCGCCACCCGGATCGGCCTCGGCAGCGTCACCGGAACGATCACGCCGAACGACCACACCAGGGAAGGGATCTGACATGCCCTACTACCGATCGGTCGGCGACGTGCCGGCCAAGCGCCACACCCACCACCTCGACGAGCACGGGCACCGCTTCGCCGAGGAGTTGATGGGCCAGGAGGGGTTCTCGTCGAACTCGTCGCTCCTCTACCACCGCCACTCACCCTCCGCACTCACCGCCATTCAGCCCGCGTTACATCAGGGGTCAGACCCGCGATGTAATCCGTCGGCAGCGACGGCCGATGTGCCGCTCACGCCTCGGCACATCCGAACGTCGTCGGTCGAGTTCGGCGTCGACGCCGATCTCGTCACCAGTCGCGCCGTGTTGCTCGCGAACGACGACGTGGAGGTTGCGTGGGTGGAGGCGCGTGGTGACAGCGGTCTGTACCGCAACGCCGTGGGCGATGAGCTCGTGTACGTCCAGCACGGTCACGGCCGCCTCGACTCGGTGTTCGGACGACTCGACGTCGGACCGGGCGACTACGTGGTCGTGCCCGCGTCGACCACGCACCGCTGGATCGTCGGCGGCGGCGAGCCGTTCGGCGCGCTCGTCGTCGCCAG
>JBGTIA010000684.1:0-12844 GCA_041745835.1 Ilumatobacteraceae bacterium
TCGAGCTTCTTGTTTCGCCAGCCTCCAGCCGCGCATCCGCGATCGCCTCGATCAAATACCGCGTATTCTCCGACGGGTCGGGGGAGGGGCTCTCGAAGCTGATGGAATGCAGGTCGATTCCCGCCTGGCGCGGCTCCAGGATGAGCTTGAAGAACGCCGTCACCGCCCGGTTGCGGACCTCGGAGCCAGCCTTCACTGCCGCGGTGCCGAGCAGGACTCCGAGCGCGATCGACAACACCGTCACCATGGTCGTGGTGAAGTCGGCCGGCGCGAGGCGCGAGGTGGTGCCCACGATGGCCGTCACCCCGATGAGGCCGGCGGCTCCCGGAACGAGCAGCCAGAACGCCGGGAGGAACAGCACCATCGACGGCGGCCCCTCGCGTCGACGCCCGATCAGAAGCACCAAGGGGGTCATCACCAAGGCACCGAAAAAGCCCGACAACTCGGGTTCGAAGACCGCAGCGCCGAACTCCTGGCCCGCCGAGGCAGCCGCCAGCACGAGCAGGATCCACGGCATCGCCCGGCGCGGTGCACACAGGTGCAGATGGTTGCCCAGCGCGATCACGACCAAAGCGAGCACCGTCGTCCACGACCCGAGCTGGTCGAATGGCCGATCGATGAGATCGGTCGGAGGCGCCCCGACCAGTGCGGCGGCAGCGATGATCCCGAACGCCAACAGCAGGAGATCCATCAACCCCTCGACGAGCCGGCTCGCGCCACTGATCGTCTGCCCCGCAGCCAGCTCCATCGTGCCGGTCGTGATCGCCGCTCCCGGCAGGAACACCACCAGTGGCGGGATGAGACTGCGGATCGGATTCTCCCCGTCGTAGTACTCAGCAGCGACGAACACGATCGCCGCGACAGCGAACGACACCAGCACGGGCATCACGGCCTGCAGCTCGGGGACCCGGATCAGCAGCACCAGACCCACGAGGGTGCCGAGCACGAACGCTCCGACCACGCCCAGCAGTGTCGGCTGCAGGGCCAGGGCAAACCCCGCTGAGAGCACGCCGAGGCCGATCGTGCGGATCACGCGGCCGAACGGTGGGGGCAACGCCAGGATCGTCGCCAACTCCGCATGAGCGTCGGCAACAGAGACTTCTCCTCGTTCTGCTCGACCCGCCACGTCGTACACCGCGCTCACCTGATCGAGCCGCAACCGGACCCCCGACACCGCAGAGGTCAACCGCACCTGGCCGGTCGACATCCCGCCGGCCTGGACGAGCAGCACCGTCGGCAACACGACGATGTCGAGGTCGTCGGCACCGGCGACGGCGGCGACCGCCAGCAGCCGGCGACGGACCACGTCGACCGCCTCTCCCGACAGGATCAGCAGCTTGCCGAGCTCGACGAGGAAGGCGACCAGCCGGTCGCGTTCGTTGTCGACGGGGACCGACGAGCTCACCTCGTCACACAGCAACCGGCGAGCCCGGCCCGAGCGGGATCCCGAGGATCCACCAGGCGATGAACAGCAGGATCCACGCCACGGCGATGAACACCACGTACGGCAGCATCAGTGCGACGATCGTGCCGATGCCGGCGTTGCGCACGTAACGCTGGGCGACCACCACGATGAACGGCAGGTACACCATCAGCGGAGTGATGACGTTCGTCGGAGAATCGCCGACGCGGTAGGCGGCGAGCACGGTCTGCGGGGCGACGCCGAGCCGTGCGAAGATCGGGATGAAAACCGGAGCGAAGATCGCCCACTTGGGCACGACGCCGGGGATGATGAGGTTCAGGAAGATGATCACGACAATCATCGCGACGAGCAGCGGCAGCGCGCCGAGGCCGGCCCGCTCGAGCACGCCGGCCAGTTCCACTGCCGCGACCCGTGTCATGTTGGTGTAGTTCAGGTACGCAATGAACTGCGAGATCATCAGCAACATGAACACGAGCCCGGCGAGCCCGGCGAACGTCTTCGTGACCCCGTCGATCACGTCGGCGCTGCTGGTGATCGTCTTCGCACCGATGCCGTAGGCGATGCCGGCGCCGAGGAACAGCAGCGTGATCAAGAAGATCAGGCTCGCCATGAACGGGGTCGCCCCGATGATCGACCCGGTGTCGGCGTCACGCAGCGGTGCGCCCGACGGCAGCGTCAGCAGCAGGATCCCGGCCACCATCGCAAGGAACGCGTACAACGCGTAGCGCAGTCCCTTCGCCTCGAGCGCGTCCTCCTCGGACTGCGCCGCAGCGTCGGCTCCATCGTGGTGCACGGGGTCGTGGCGTCCGCTCGTGGCCCCGTCGACGACGTCGGCGTCCGCAGGCACACCGACGAAGGCCGGGTCGCCCTCAGCCGGGTCGTATGCCCCGAGGCGCGGCTCGATGATCCGCATCGTCACGACCACGGCGACGATCGCCATCAGGATCGACGATGCGATCGAGAAGTACAGGTTCGCCGTGATGTCGATCTGCTCGGCGCCTGTCTGGGCGATCGCCTCGTTCGTGATCTCGGTCAGCATCGAGTCGATCGGCGTGATCAGCAGGTTGACCGCGAAGATCGCGCTCACGCCCGCGTAGGCCGCCGCCATTCCGGCGAGCGGATGCTTGCCCAGCGTCATGAACGCCGTCGCCGCGAGCGGGATCAGGATGAGATACCCCGCGTCGGACGCCACACTCGACAGGACCCCGACGAAGATCAGGAAGAACGCGATGAGGTTTCGCGGCGCGACCTGCACGAGCTTTCGGATCAACGCCGCCATCAGTCCGGCCTTCTCCGCCACGCCCACACCGGCCATCGCCACGAACGTCACGGCGACCACGGCGAAGCCGGCGAAGTTGTTGACGAACGACGAGAACACGAAACGGATGCCGTCGATCGCCAGCAGGCTGCGGACGTCGAAGGTCTGCTCCTGCACGATGTAGTCGGGGATCTCGACCTGCTGGCCGGTGATCACGTCGTACGGGACGACCGAACCGCCGAGCGCATCGCGCACATCGCGGATCTCGTCGATCGGAACCGGTACGGCGACGGTCTCGGTCACCGACACGTCGAATGCGGCGAGGATGGCAGAGAGCACCGCCACGCCCAGGATCAGGTAGAGGAACATGATCACCGGGTGCGGGACCTTGTTGCCCGCCTTCTCGATGCCGTCGAGCAGACGGTCCTGGAAGCCCCGTTCCGGGCCGCTTGCGGCCTCCACAACCTCAGTGGTCATCGCTCGGTCCCCCGGCTCGTCAGCTTCCGATCGGCAGTGTGCCACATCCGCGTTGCGCGACGTAGAGTGCTGCCCCGATGGGCGGCGACGGCTTCGACCAGGCGGTGTTTCTCGTCGTGCTGGCGCTGCGGTTCGGCATCCCACTGCTGATCCCGCGGTTCCCGCTGCCGGCCATCCTGGCCGCCCTGGTCATCGACGCTGCCGACCAATCGATTTTCCAGCAGTTCACCGACCTGAACCTCGACGGGTACCAGAACTACGACAAGGCGCTGGACATCTACTACCTCACGATCGCGTTCCTGGCGGTCTACCGGAACTGGAGCAACACGGCGGCGATCAACGTTGCGCGCTTCCTCTGGTACTACCGGCTCGTCGGCGTGTGGCTGTTCGAGGTATACCAGGAACGTTGGCTGCTGTTCGTGTTCCCCAACACGTTCGAGTACTTCTTCATCGCCTACGTCGCGATCGGTACCCAGTGGGATCCTCGTCGCCTGTCACGCAACGCCGTCTTCGGCCTTGCGGCGTTCATCTGGATCGTCATCAAGCTGCCCCAGGAGTGGTGGATCCACATCGCGCAGAACGACTTCACCGACTTCATGAAGGAGACCGTATTCGGGGCGACGCCGACGACCTCGTGGGGCGACGCGATCACGAACCGACCTCTCGTGACCGTCGCGCTCGTGGCGGGGATCGCCCTCGTGGCAGCGCTGGCGGGGTGGGCCTACCGACGTGCGCCGCAGAAGGATTGGACGTTCCGGGTCGACGTCGACAAGCCGACACCCGTCATCGACCTGCAAGACCGTCCTCAGGCACCACTGTGGATCGCGCCGCCATTCGCCGAGAAGCTGCTCCTCGTCGGCCTGATCGCAGCGATCTACACCAGCGTGCTCAACCTCGACACGCCAGTGCTGCGTCTCGTCGCCGGCACCTCGCTGATCATCGGCGCCTCCGTGGCGGTGAGCACCCTGCTCGCTCGACGTGGGATCGCCTGGTCGTCGATCGGGATCCAGTTCGTCGTGCTCGCCGCAATCAACAGCGCGCTGATCGGGCTGTACGCCGCGCTGCTCGGCGCCACACTGAACCGCGGGCTCGCCCTGTTCTTCGGCCTGCTGCTGACCATGATCATCGTGCTCTACGACCGCTACCTCGGCGAACGCGCCGCCAACCCCTCCACCTCGTGAACCCGTGTCGGAACTATTCCGACACCAGTTCACGAGAACGGGAGAACCGGGTCACTCGACCGGCTGCTTCCAACGGTTGAGGTAGGTGACCTCGCTCGCCGGGCGACGGGGGGCGGGGCTGAACGAGTCGCCGGTGTAGTAGCCGACGGCCAGCAGGCACACCTGGGTGACCGACGTCGGGATGCCGAGCAGCTCGGCGACCTCGGCTTCGTGCTCGAGGTGGAACGTCGTCCACGCCGAGCCGATCCCGCGTGATCGAGCGGCGAGCTGGAAGCTCCACACGCCGGGCAGGACCGAGCCGTAGTAGCCCGCGTAGGCACCGGTCGACGAGCCGTCGGGCACGCGATCGAGCCGCATCGACAGCACCAGGGCCGGCACCTCGTGGAGGTGTTCGACGAGGAACATCGCCGAATCGATCACCTTGGTGCTGCGATCGTCGCTGCGCACCTCGGTGTTGGCCTGCAGATACGGCCGACCGACCGCACCGAAGTACTCGGAGATCGTCGCCTTGGTCTCGGCGTCGTCGATGATCATCCACCTGTTGCGTTCGAGGTTGCCGCCCATCGGGGCGTGACTCGCGATGTCGATGCACTCGAGCAGCTCCTCGTGCGGCACGGGCCGGTCGAGGTCGAGACGCTTGCGCACCTGCTTGGTGGTCGTGAGGAGGAGGTCGGTCTGGTCGAGATCGAAACCGGTGGTCGGATGCGTTGCCATCTCGCCAGAATGGCAGGGACGCCCTCCCGTGCCGCTACGTTGCGCGCGTGACCACCGCATCCGTCGACGCGCCCAACGCAGCCGCTGCCGAATCACGGGATCTGTCACGAGGCTTGATCGGGGCCGGCATCGCCGTGTGCGCCTGGTCGACCGGCACCATCCTGGCCAAGTACATCGACATGGGCAGCCTGGCGATCGGCTTCTATCGATTCGCGTTCTTCGGTGCGTTGCTCCTCATGTGGATGCGAGTCCGTGGCGCACCGTTCCGCCTCCGGGTCCTCCGCGACTCGATGTGGGGTGGGCTGGCGCTCGGCGCCGACATCGCCCTGTTCTTCTCGGCGGTGAAGCTCACGAGCATCGTCAACGCCACGATCATCGGCTCGATGCAGCCGATCGTCGTCGGCGTGATCGCCGCAAGGTTCTTCGGCGAGAAGATCGGGCTGCGCAACATTGCGTGGTCACTGGTGGCGCTCACCGGCACCGTGGTCGTCGTGGCTGCATCGGCCGGAGGCGACACCAGCGACGTCCGGGGCGACCTGCTCGCGCTCGCCGCCATGCTCTCGTGGAGCGCTTACTTCATCGCATCGAAGAACTCGAAGAAGACGATGACCTCCACCGAGTTCACCGCCGGCACCGCGTTGTGGACCATGGCCATCTGCGCCCCGCTCGGCTTCGTGTTCGACCAGGACATGTCGTGGCCGTCCGCCACCAACTGGGGCTGGCTCGTCGTGATGGCCGCCAGCTCGGGCCTGATCGGCCACGCCATGATGAACTGGTCGCTCGTGCGGATCCCCCTGTGGGTCGGCTCGACGTTCACGCTCCTGATCCCCGTGTTCTCGGCGCTGCTCGCCTGGGTGGTGCTCGGTGAAGCCGTCACCGTGGTCCAGGCCGTCGCCATGGCGGTGGTGATCGGAGCGCTGGCCGTGGTGGTCCGCAACCAGGCGCAGCCCGCACCGGTCCACATCGAACCCGCCACAGCAACCCCGTTTGCGTGAGGTTCTCGGTAGGGCGGGCCGGTCCACCGAAAGTGCCACACAAACGTGGTCGGGGCGCCGGGGTGACCCTGACGGTGAGCCCGCTGACTAACTTGCTGAGGTGTTCGAACTGAGCGGCGTCGAGCTGGTGGGCTACGTGGCGTCTGCGCTGGTCGTGCTCTCGCTGACTATGACGTCGGTCGTGCGCCTGCGGATGGTGTCGTTGTGCGGGTCGATCATCTTCTTCGTCTACGGCGCACTGATCGAGTCGATCCCGATCATGATCACCAACAGTTCGATCGCCGTGATCAACGTCTGGTTCCTGCGCAAGGAGTTCGCATCGGGAGGACCTCACGGACGCGACCTCGGCGTGTCCCGCATCAGGCCGGATTCGCCGTTCCTCGCCGACTTCGTCGCATTCCACCTCGCCGACATCCACCGGTTCCAGCCCGACTTCCACCTCCCTGCAGGCAACGACATCGTCACGTGGCTGCTCAACCGCGACGGGCTCCCCGCCGGGCTGCTGATCGGACGCCGGCAGGGTTCGACGCTCACCATCGACCTCGACTACGTGCTCGGCCCTTACCGCGACTCACGGCTGGGACAGTGGCTCTACGGTCCCGGCGCCGACGTCTTCCGCGCCGATGGGATCGCCGAACTGCGCAGCGCCGGTACCACCGACACCCACCGCAAATACCTCGAACGCATCGGTTTCCGCGCATCGAGCGCCGACCCCGACCTGTACGAACTCACCCTCTGACCCCTCCGCCACCAACCCCGTTTGCGTGCGATTCCGGGTGACCCGTCCCACCCGAAATCCAACACAAACGTCTGGTCGGGACGGTCGGGCCTCAAGCGAGGACGGGGACGCTCGCCATGGCCTCGGCGATGACGGAGTCGGGAAGTTCGTAGTCGACCATCTCGCCCGACAGGTACTTCTCGTAGCTCGCCAGGTCGAGGTGGCCGTGGCCGCACAGCGCAGTGAGGATCACCTTCTCCTCGCCGGACTCCTTGCACGCCAGCGCCTCGCGGATCGCGGCGGCGATCGCATGGGTCGGCTCAGGCGCCGGCACGATCCCCTCGGTGCGGGCGAACTGCAGTGCCGCAGCGAAGCACTCGCGCTGCGGAATGGCGATCGCCTCGACGAGACCCTCGTTGTAGACGTGTGACACCAGCGGGCTCATGCCGTGGTAGCGCAAACCGCCGGCGTGGATCGGCTCGGGGATGAACGTGTGACCCAGCGTGTGCATCTTCATCAGCGGGGTCATCCCGGCGGTGTCGCCGAAGTCGTAGCGGTACTCGCCCTTGGTGAGTGTCGGGCAGGCGGCCGGCTCGACGCAGCGGATCGTCGGGTCCATCTTGCCGGCGAGCTTTTCGCGCAGGAACGGGAACGCCAGACCTCCGAAGTTCGAGCCGCCGCCGGTGCACCCGACGAGCACATCCGGCGTCTCATCGACTTTCGCCAACTGCAGCAGCGCCTCCTCGCCGATGATCGTCTGGTGCAACAGCACGTGGTTCAGCACCGAGCCGAGCGCGTAGCGGGCGTTCGGATCGGCGACGCACATGGCGACCGCCTCGGAGATGGCGATGCCGAGTGAGCCGGGATGGTCTGGATCCTCGGCGAGCAGCGAACGACCGAACTCGGTGAGCTCCGACGGGCTCGAGTGCAGCGTGGCACCCCAGATCTCCATCATCGTCTTGCGGTACGGCTTCTGCCGGTACGACGCTGCAACCTGCCAGATCTCGCACTCCATCCCGTACTGCGCCGTGGCGAACGCGAGCGCAGACCCCCACTGGCCGGCGCCGGTCTCGGTCGTCAGCTTCGTGATGCCTTCCTGGTGGTTGTAGTACGCCTGCGGCACCGCCGTGTTCGGCTTGTGTGAACCGGCGGGGCTGACCCCTTCGTACTTGTAGTAGATGCGCGCCGGGGTGTCGAGCAGCTCCTCCAGGCGGTGGGCCCGGAACAGAGGGCTCGGGCGCCACAGTCGGTACACGTCGAGTACGCCGCCGGGGATGTCGACGTAGCGCTCGGTGGTCACTTCCTGCTCGATCAACGCCATCGGGAACAGCGGGGCGAAGTCGTCCGGTCCGGCGGGCTGATGGGTGCCAGGATGCAACGCTGGCGGCGGCGCCGTGGGGAGATCTGCGACCAGGTTGTACCACTGGGTCGGCATCTCGGATTCGGAGAGCTGGATCTGATGCGGAACGGTGGAAGCCATGATCGGCTCACCGTAGTCAGGTACCGTTCGGTCACGCCCACACGAACGGGGACGAACGGTTGTTCAACAAGAAGAAGAAGCAAGCAGAGCAGGCATCCGCCGACGCAGCGCTGCATGAGGCGATCCGGGCGCAGCTCGACGCCGCCATGGTCGAGAAGGCCGCACTCGAGCAGCGCATTGCGACGCTCGACGAGGCGAATGCGCATCTCGACGCTCGGCTGGCCGCGCTCGACCACGGCGTCAGCACGATCAGCGAACAACTGCTCGAGTTGTCGGCTGCCAGCGATGCGACCAAGGACCAATTGGGAGCCATCGACGGTCGCGTGGCGGCTGCCGATGGCCGGCTCGACGAGATCAATGCCCGACTCGTTGCATCGTTCGCTGCGCCTCCGTCTCCGACCGAGACGCCGCCGCCTCCTCCGGCAGCGGCAACTCCTGTCCCCCCACCGCCGCAGCCGGCATCGGGCGCGACCGCCTCGGACCAGCTCAGCGAGCGCATCACCGAACTGCGCGACCGACTCGACGACCTCACCCTCACGACCTCGTCGATCGACGAGCGGGTGACGAGCGTGTCGATGGAACTCGCCAATCAGCTCACCGAGCTGAACAGCGACCTCGACGATCTCGACCGACGCCGCGACGCCGCCGCTGCGGGCGGTGACTCGTCGACGGACCTCGACCTTGTCACACTCGAGGCGAGAATCGCCGAACGTCTCGACGTGGCGATCGACGACGTGCTCGACTCGACCGAGCGGCTCGCAGCCGAGCAGGCCCGCTACCAGATCCAGTTCCGCGCCGACCTCGCCGAGTTGGCCGAACGACTCCGCCGCCCGGGCGCCTGAACACGCAGGCCGTCACGCCGGTACCCGCCAACAGTGTGACGCCGGTTGACGTCGACAGGTGATGCCGGTTCCCAACGACGGGATTGCGCCGGCATCAGGCACCGGGTCGCTCAGGGCTGTTCGAGCAGGGCGAAGGCGTCGGCGATCAACTGGCGAGCCTCGTCGATCTTCTCCTGGTAGAGACCCAGATCGCCGACCGCAAGTGCTTCGTCGGCCTCGAGGAACACGGCGTCGGCTTGCTCGAGGAGCGCCACCGGATCGTCGCCAGCGGTGTCGGGGTCAGGGGTCGGCTCCGCAGGATCGTCGCCGCCGTCCTCGCCGCTGCCGGGTTCGGTGGGCTCGTCGATCGCTTCGCCGATGTCGCTCTCGAAGCCCGGGAACAGGTCGGCGAGGCCCTCGCCCACCGTCCGCGCGAGCACCGAACGGTCGGCGTATGACACGATGACCGCCCGGTACTCGGTCACCGCCGACACGTCGGCAGAGTTCTGCGGCACGGACACGTAGTACGGGCGCACGTAGATCAACCCGTCGGCGACCGGGATCAGTTGGAGATCTCCGAAGCGAACCACGGTGCCACCGTCGCCCACGTTGTCGAGTGAGATTCGCCGTGAGATCTCCTCGGTCGACTCGGCGTTGCCGGCCACCCGAAGCGGACCGTCCGGCAGGCGCCCGCCCACCTCTTCGACGATGTACGTGGTGATTTCGCCGTACGAGCCGGGCGAGCTCGACGCGGTCATGAACGCCTGCAACTCGGTGCGCTGATCGTTCGTCGAGAACGGCACGAACGGTCGCAGGATCACGAAGTCCTCCTTGGCCGGCTCGCCGGGTGTGGAGGTGTCGAACATCGTGTAGTACGGGATGAACCGGTTGGAGTTCAACTCGTCGGAGAAGGTGCTCTGCGCAGCGGTGACCGTGGCATCGGCGGCGCCCGCGGCGGGCGCCGACGTCTGCGACGGCTCGGTGCTGGGTGCCTGGGCAACCGACCACGCACCCACGCGTTGGAAGAACTGGTCGGGGGCGATGCGGTACTTCGAGTAGACGTCGGTCTGGATTCGGAACAGGTCCTCGGGGTAGCGAAGGTTGTCGATCAAGTCCTCGGGCATCTCGCTCAACGGCGTGAACAGGTCGGGGAACGCCCCCCGCCACGCCCGAAGGATGGGATCTTGTTCGTCGACGACGTAGAACGTGATGTCGCCGGTGTACGCATCGACGACCGCCTTCACGCTGTTGCGCACGTAATTGTCGTTGTCGTCGAGGCCCGAATTCGGCGAACGCTGGACGTCGCCGATGCGTTGGCCGTAGGGATACCGACTGGTCGTGGTGTAGGCATCGGTCACCCACACGGCGCGGCCGTCGACCGCGACCGGATACGGATCGGCGTCGAACGACAGGAACGGAGCGACCTTCTGCAGCCGGTCGTTGATGCCGCGCACCCACAGCATCTGCGAGTCGTCGCGGATCCCGCCGAAGCCGAGGACGTTGTAGTCGAGGAACGCGAGCGCGAACGCAGCCCGGCGCGTGAACGAGCTCATCTCGACGCCCAACGTGCCCTCGTACTGGTGCGGCTCGGAGCACTCACGCTCGGGGGCGCTGGTGTTGGCGATGGCGTAGCCGGTGAGGATCGGGCTGAAGTACAGCTCGGGCCGCTCGAGTTCGACCGTGCGGTAATCGGGTCGCTGGCTCTCGAGCACACGGCTCGACGGGGCGAGCACGAGGCCGCAGCCGCGGGTGTTGATCAGGTGCAGACCTTGCCAGCTCTTGTTGGTCACGCCGCTGAGCTGCAGTTCGCGGGCGGTGATCAGCACCTCTTCGGGGTTGCCATCGCGTGAGTCCTCGAGCACGTAGCGGTCGACGTCGAGGTCGTCGATGGTGAGCCCGGCGACCTCGCCGCGATCGACCAGGAATCGAGTGTTCATCTGCGCAGGATTCAGGAGCCGCACGTTCTCGAGCGGGTCCAGGTCATCTGCGACCTCGGCGGCGCTCAGCGACTCGAAGCCGATCGTACGAACGTCGACATCGGTGAGCCCGAGCGCCTCGCGAGTCGCAACCACGTTGCGTTCGATGTACGGCGCCTCGCGTTCCTGCTGATTCGGGTTGACGACCAGTGCCTGCACGACGGCCGGATAGATGACGCCGCCGACGAGGGCCACGACCAGCCACAGCGCCGAGGCGATCAGGGGCAGACGGAACGACCCGGTCCGGACAACCGAGAGATAGAGCCCAGCGGTGAGGAGCGCGATCAGGATCAACAACATGATCGCCGGCAGCTGGGCCCGAACGACCGAGTAGGTGGCGCCCTGCACGATGCCGGTCTGGGCGTTCGTGACGTCGTAGCGATCCAGCCAGTAGTCGCCGGCCTTCACGACCGCCAACACCGCCAGCAGCACTGCGAGATGAGCCTTGGTCGCCTGCCGCACGACGGGGACGGGCGAGACGAACACGACGCCGCCGTTGAGGATGTGGGCCGCAGCCGTCAACAGCAGCACCACGATCAGCGCCGCGAACAACCAGTTGAGCACGAACGACAGGAACGGCAACTGGAACACGTAGAAGCCGACGTCGGCGCTGAACTGCGAGTCGGCGACGCCGAACTCGCGTGCGTTGCGGAAGAGCAGCCAGTCCTGCCACAACGCGACACCCGGGAGCGCAAGGAGCAGCGCGAACAGCGCAGCGATGGCGTAGCGGACGATGCGCAGGCGCTGGCCGAACACCTCGTGGAACCGCTCGACGTAGGGATGCACGTTCGCCGGGAAGTGGGTCGGCGCAGCCCGGTCGGCGATGAAGAGGTTGAGCCCAGCGATGACTGCAAACGTCACGAAGAACGCCGCGAACAAGGTGACCTTGGCCTGCAGTACGCCCCAGAAGACGTCGTTGCGGCCGAGAGCGTCGTGCCACAGGAAGTCGACGTAGAACCGCGCAATCGCGCGCCCGAAGATCAGCACGAAGAGGAACAGCCCGCCGATGGCGATGAGGATGCCGCGCCCGCTGAACCGGCGACGGGGACGGTCGACCGTCAGGTCAGATGAGCGCCGCATTGGCGCCGAGACTAACGGTCAGCAGGCAGCAAGAGACATCGGCAGCCGTGGTGTGCCGGCGGAGAGACATGGCCGGTGGGGAAGGCAAACCCCGCAGAGACCGTGCCCCCGAGCGTGTTGTCGTTGCAATCAGCACACACGACGTTGGACGGATCCGATACCCACTCGACCGGCACGCCGTTCTCGATCGCCGCGAGGACGCCGCTGCCGTGCGCTGCGCGGAACACGTCGTCGAGCTGCTCGTCGATGTGCTGGGTCTTCCATTCCCGATAGACCGCACGAATCCGCTGGGTGATGCCGGCGTTGTCGCCGCCGCCATCGATCACACACCGTTCGAGACGCTCGCGAAGTGGCACGATCAACCATTCGTCGAGGACGTCTTCGGCTGCGGCCAGCGCCGTGTTGGCGTCGGCCTTCTTCATCCTCGCTACCCGCCGGGGGGTGACGAGCGAGGCACCGGCATTCGCTGCCGCGAGCAGATCGTCGACGACGGCCACCCGGTATCGACCGAGGTGCTCAGCCGGTGGCGGCAGCAGGTCGGCCAGACTGCGCACGGGCTCGCGACGGCGCAGCGCGTCGAGGACCTGGTTCTGTTCGTCGGCGAGGACCCGCTTCAGCTTCTTGGCGCTCGCCACGATCAGCGGGGTGAGGTCGGCGTCACGCTGCTCGAAGGAAGTCACCTCGACCGACACGTCACCGCCGGGCGCCGACTCGTCGGAAG
>JBGTIA010000685.1:0-3099 GCA_041745835.1 Ilumatobacteraceae bacterium
CCCCGGCCATCCACACCACCGCCAGGCCGCACTCCACGGCTCGACCACGACGCGCTCGCGTCAAGCGAGCACCCGTCAGGCCGATCGAGCCGGCCAGGCGTCGTTCCGCACCCACGGGGGTGGCGAACCGGCGCATCGTCAGACGCACATGGACCGACCCCAGCGCCCGACTCGGTCGTCCGACCCGCGTACCGACCTCCGCCGTCGGCGTAGCAACGTGCTGTTCCTGCTCCTGGTGACCACGGCGTGCACCCTGTTCCTCGCTGCGACCACGTCGTCGACCGTGCTGCTGTACGTGTTCGCCCTGTCGTTCCTGGCACTGTGCGGCTACGTCTATCTGCTCGCCCAACTGCGCCAACGCGAGGCGTCGGGCTGGGGCGAGGGCTGGCTCGAGCAGCGCTGACCGGTCGACCTGACCGGTTGCACTCGATCCTCGATCGCGGCGCCGACCGGCGACGCCGGCCGCTACACTCGCCGGAGCCTTTGGGGCTATAGCTCAGTTGGTAGAGCGCGTCGTTCGCAATGACGAGGTCAAGGGTTCGATTCCCTTTAGCTCCACACGTCCGTTTCCGGACGTTCGCCGAAATTTGCGAACGTCCGGAAAATCGGCCCCCGACCAGGGGAAACGTCCGCTGTGATTCGTCGACGTGCGAAGCCGTTGCTGGAGCGTTACCCCACCGCTTTCGATCGAAAGCGAGTGTCGGCGTCGACGCCTCAGCAGGCCGAAGCGTGGCGCGCCAAGAAGCTCGCGGAGATCGACGCAGCACCCAAGGTCGGCAGCCGTTTCTCGCGGGGCACCACTGTGGCAGTGAATCGCAGGTTCGAGACGATGAATCGGACTCGCGCCGCACTTTCGCGAGAGAACCTCAGGGTGCTGGTGGGTCGTACCGGAGGCATGCGATGACCACGTCGTCGGCGGCGATGTCAATGCCATCGGTGACGGCGGCGACGAGGCGGTCGGCGATGTCGGCGACGGGGCGATCGGCGAGTTGTGTCACGAGTCGTAGGAGTTGGTCGATGCTGTCCGTGATCGGTTCGATGCGGCGTTCGACGAGGCCGTCGGTGTAGGCGACGACGAGCGCACCCGGTTGCAGCGTGATGGACGCAGTGGGGCGAGGCCTGCCTGGACCGACGCAGAGCGGCACGGACAATGCCGTGTCGAGGAGGGTGGACTGTCCATCGGGGTTGACGATGATTGGGGGCGGGTGACCGGCCAAGCTGTAGGTGAGAGTTCCACTGTTCGTGTCGATGATCAGGCACATTGCTGTCGCGAAGTCAGTGCCGTCCGGGCCACGCGCGAACGCGTCCAGTGCTTCCAGGAAGAGGGCTGGGTCAGGTGGGAGCTGAGTGGCGAGCGCTGCGGCCGCCGCGCGCAGACGCCCCATTGTCGCCGCTGATTCGATGCTGTGACCGACGACGTCGCCGACCACGAGCCCGATCTTGCCGCTGGGCCATTCGAAGGTGTCGTACCAGTCGCCGCCGACGCTCGCGAGGACATCGCCAGCGCGGTAGCGGACTTCCATGTCGATGCTGGGATGTCGGCGAAGCGTCGTCGGGAGGAGCGCCTGCTGCAGGGTCAGCGCTACTCGTCGCTCGTGTTCGCCTTGAGTGCGAGACACTTCCTCGAGCATCTTGCGGTCGGTGATGTCCAGGGACACGCCTGTGAACCGGATCGCTTCGCCCGAGTCGTCGTAGACGAAGCGGCCGTGTAGCGACATCCAGCGAAGCTCGTGGGTGTCAGCGCGATGCAGTCGATGGTCTTCGGCGAACAGGGTGCCGTGGTTGCGGGCATGATCGACGGCATCGGTGAGCCTGTCTCGATCCTCGGAATGGATGACTCGGTGCCACTGGTCGATCGACTGCGATTGGTCATACGGAAGGTAACCGTGCATGGCGGCGTGGCGGTCGCTCCAGATCGCCTCGCCCGAGCGCGGATCGACGTCCCACGTGCCGAGGTTGCCTCCATCCAGCGCGAGCCGGAGACGTTCCTCCCGGTCGCGCAGGTCCGCGAGCTGCCCGGCCGTCACCACCTGCTGATCCCGGAGGCCGAGTTCGCGTGCTTGCAGGCCGGCGCGTTGGCCTACCAGCTGCACGATCCGATCGGCACCCTCGAGATGCGCCGCGATCAGGTCGGCGAAGAGGACGAACATGCCGATGATGTCCGGTCGGTTCACCGACAACGGACGCGGATCCAACGCACAAAGCGTTCCGAAGAACGATCCGTCTGCTCGATTGATCGGAACTGAGATGTAGCTCTCGAACCCGTACAACTTTGGAGTTGGATGCGTTCTGAACAACTCGTGCTCGGACGCGTGATCGAACACGACCAGTTGGCCGCTGGCGCGGATCTCGTCACAGATCGTGGTGCATATATCCAGTTCGCCACCCGGCATGAGGCCGAAATCGACGAGGTCGCGCACAGCGCACGCCACCCACCGTTCCTCGGTCACCCGCGCCACAGCGGCAAATCCCATTCCCGTCGCACGACACACGACATCGAGGATCTTCGGGACCGCCTGGATGTTGGCGATTGCCCCCAAATCATCGAAGAGGTCATCCGATGCCGCAGTGCCGATCGCCGCACGGTTGTCCGGATCAGCGACCCCGCCTGATTGCTCGCTCTGCCTGGGGCCCGCATCGGCTCGAGCCACCACGTCCGGATCGGACGCGGAAGAGGAAGCTGGCGTGAGAGAAGGTGAACTCATCATCCCTCCAACTCGAGCCTCAGCGGTTCAGACTGCACGCTGGGCAGCTCAGCAGGCAGTTCCCGGGAAATTCGCTTGGGCCTGACGTGAAAGTGCACAACTCACCCCTTCTGCTCGAAGCACGGCGGGGTCTGGGCTGCGCTGATGGGCAGGCTACTTGATCGCGTCGGCTGTTGATCTGGCGCGAGTTTCGAAGACGTCAGTCACGCCGAAGTACATGGCGGTGACGTCGACCGCCTTGTCTCGGAAGTGCCGGTTATCGCGTGGTGGCGTACGACCGTCGGGGCTTTGGGCAGAGCGACAAGCCGTCGGGTGGCTACGACTACGACACGTTGAGCGAGGATCTGGACGGCCTGATGGGCGAACTCGATTTGCAGGACACGACGTTGGTCGG
>JBGTIA010000686.1:0-3282 GCA_041745835.1 Ilumatobacteraceae bacterium
GCGTTCACGCACTTGTTCATGAGTTGCACCACGCGGTGGATGGTGGCGGGTGCGAGGTTGCTGCCGTCGGGCGACCCGAGGTCGGCGACCCAGGCACGGAGCGCGGTTCGGTCGAGCTTGCCGAGCGGGGTCGATCCGAAGACCGGGCGGGCGTGCGTTCGAAAGAACTGTTCGTCTCGGGCCTTCGTGCTCGGGCGCAGATTCGTGACTGTCGGCCACCACTGGTCCCACCACTCGCCGACGGTGATGCGACCGAGTCGTGGATCGACGAGGGTGCCGTGCTGGCGGTCGACCTCGGTCACGTTGGCGAACGCGAGGGCGTCGCGGCGGCGCTTGAACTGCTTCGAACGTTGCTTGCCGTCAGCGGTGCGGAATCGAACGAGGTAGGTCTTCGAGCCGTCGCTCAACTGCTTGTCGACGACCGATGCCATGGGTGAATTCTACTCGCCAGGTGCACAGATGCTTCAGGACGGGACGATATGAGGCGACACTGAACGGACGTAAAACACCAGCTCAGCACCACTTTCTGAGGTCGGTCTCAAAGGCGTCAAAGTGGCTGATTCGCTTTCACACCGAGGAGGTCGGGAGATCGAGACTCCCATCGCCCACCGTAAAGGCCAGGTCCGAGGTCATATTGCCTGGCCCCGGGGACGCCGATGATTCGTCGCGTCAGAGAACGATGACATCGTCAGGAGCGCATACCCGAATGGTTTGCGTACGCCGCCGCGACGGGAGCCGAACGGCCCGCTGCTTCCCGACGGTTATGAGTTGGACCGCGCCGGACCCATGCCCACTTCGGCTCGGACGTGGCCAGCCGAACGTCGGGGCTGCTGAGATCACTGGCAACACCCCGACCACGGGACTCGCAAGGCCGCCCGCAATCACGTCGATATCGTCACGTGGATGTCATGTGCGTCAAATGTTTCGCTCCTTCGCGAGTTCAAACATTCGTGAGGCGCCGGCGGCCGTGAGAAACCCCTGCTCAGCACGTAGGTGCGTTCAGGACTTCGAAAAATCCGGCTCACATGACCAGTCGGAAGATGCAATCCCATGTTACGGTTCGATGTCGAAACGGACCGGGCTTGCGTCGGTTCTCCTATCCCATCATCTATTGCGGGCGCGATCGGATCATCAAATGAGAGAAGTTTTCCCACGTCGCAACTTGCGCCGACTCGACCGTCAAGTCCGTTCGTACGGCGTCACCGCCGTACTCGGGTTGGCTACCCTCGGCGGGGTGGCGCCACGGTGTCAACCGGCTCCTGTGCCAGTGGCCGCGCCAGCCATTGCGCCGGTGTCCGATGTGCAGAATGCGGTGGTCGACTCGGTCAATCAGCATCGGGAAGCAGCAGGCCGTGCGCCGCTGGCCATCGACGGTCGTTTGAGCGCCGCCGCCCAGAGCCACACCGAGGACCTCGCCCGACGTCAGACGATGTCGCACGCCGGGACCGGCGGGACAGACGGAGGGCAGCGAACCAGGAACGCCGGTTACCGGTGGAGCACCTGGGGCGAGAACGTCGCCGCCGGCCAAACGACGGCAGCCGACGTGATGTCGGTATGGATGGCAAGCCCCGGACACCGAGCCAACATTCTCTATGGGAGCGTCAACCACATCGGCGTGGCGGCGACCAAGGGCGCCGACGGAGTGGTCTACTGGACCATGGTCATTGCAGCCGGGGGCTGATCTCGACGGCTGATCGGCTCAGCTGCATCGCTGCCGTAACGACTGAATACCAAGATGGCTCGGATGACAACAGCGACGACATTCGACGCGCTCGCTGCGTTCGAGCCCATGACGCCGGTCACGGAGGCACGCCGGTCACAGTGGAGAGCCCTCCATCGTCTTGGCAACGGGGAGCACTAGTGTTGCAACCGATGCAACGGTTGTGTGGACGCCCTGGCTGTTCGGACGCTGCGTCGGTGGTGTACGGGATGCGAGCTGAGGATCTCGTGTTCTGGATCGATGTGTTGCCCGACCTCCTGGAGGACGGCGCCGGCGTGTTGTGCCTCCGCCACGCCGACGCGATGGTGGTCCCGCGCGGCTGGACGCTCGACGATCTGCGCGATCCCGACCTCCACCTGTTCCGCCCACCGCTTCCTGCGCCGACACTGCGATCCAAGCCGCCCCGACCCACTCGTGAGCACGCCATCAACGAACAACTGCGCTTCGGTGAGGACACCGACCCGACCGCCGACACCGACAGCGTCCTCGCCCTCGACGCTGCCGATCTCGAACCCGCTGATCTCGAACCGGACCGTCACCCCGTTCCTGGTCCCGAGGGGGGTCCGTGGACACCGTCGTTCGACGAGGCCGACGACCTCGATGGGCTCCTGAGCGCCCGCAGCCCGCTGCTCTCGCGTGCCTTCCGCACCGCCGAGCGCTCGATCGAGTGAGTCCGGCGGCTCGAGGCAGGTCATGCAGATCGAACGAGCGACGCTCGTACCCGGCCCGCCCGAGCGTGCCTTCGCGTTCGTCGACGATCTGTCGATGTACCCGGCGTGGATGGAGCTCGTCCACGACGTGCAGGAGGTCGTGGGGCAGCAGATCGTTGCGACGGAGGGGTCGTCCGCTGACGAGCAGCGGGCCTGGGAGGTCGAGCTCCAGGCGCAGGTCGGACCGTTTGCCCGCTCGAAGCGCCTTCGCATGGTCAGGACGGCGCACGAGCCCGGCCGGCGGGTGGTCTTCGAGCGCGCCGAGATCGACGGTCGGCGGCACTCGGTGTGGATCCTCGCCGCGACGCTCGGCGGCGACTCACGCCCGGAGTCGTCCGACGAGGGCAGCACCACGCTGACCATGACCCTGACCTACGGCGGAAACCTGTGGACGGGAGCCGTGCTCCAACGGGTGCTCGACGACCATGTCGAACGCGGAGCGGCCGCGCTGTGCGCGCTGCTGACCGCAGCGAGCGATCGCGACGAGCCGCACTGACCGCCGCACTGACCGTGTCGGTGCACCGCTGGTCGTTGGTCACGATGCCACCCAACGGTCAAGTTGTGCCGGCTGGATGACGAAGACTGAGATGACCGGCGAACCTGCCGGAGACCGAACGGCAATGCCCACTACCATCTCGCCCATCGCCAGCCCGCCCGACGCTCCCTCGCGCCGTCGTCCGCGACACGGTTCGCACCGTCGTCCGCGACACGAGTGCGCGCCCCGGCAACGTCGCGTCGATCGTGTCGGTCGCACGTTCGCCGCGCTGCTCATCGCGGTGGCGACGGTCGCCTCCGTCGCTGCAGTCGTGCCGGCGGATGCCACCACCGCGCAGACCAGCGATGATGCTGCCC
>JBGTIA010000687.1:0-3751 GCA_041745835.1 Ilumatobacteraceae bacterium
GGCGATGAGGCGCATGGCGCGAGCGACGACGTCGTGGCGCGCATTCCACTCGGGTGAACCGGGCGACGCATCGGGCCGGCAGCGCTTGCACGCCCGGAATCCTCGCTGCTGGGCTGCGGCAGCCGTCGGGAAGAAGTCGACGTTCGAACGCTTCGGCGTGATCGCCGGGCAGCTCGGTCGGCAGTAGATGCCCGTGGTCCGCACCGCGGTGACGAACCAGCCGTCGAAGCGCTGGTCGCGGCTCTGTACGGCGACGTAGCACTGGTCGGGGTCGAGCGGCGGCACGTGACCATCATGCCCGGTCAGCGGACGGGACCCTGGCGGAAATCGGACATCACGCTCCACCACCCCGTTTGCGTGAGGATCTCTGTGGGACGGGGCGGTTTCAAGCGGTGAGCGCGAAATCCAACACAAACGGGGTTGGTCGGCGCTCCCGGGATCAGTCGCCGACGGCGGGGGTGTACGTGGTCACGGACTGCATCGTCGGGCCGGCATCCGGTGCGCCGGCGGGGACGAGGCGGAACCGCAGCAGATAGAGCCCGATGATGCAGCAGACGACGCCACCGAAGAACCCGGTCTGCTTGCCGACCGCCTGCGCAAAACCACCGATGAACAACCCGCCGAACACGGAGCCGACCTCGAAGAACATCGTGAACGAACTGATCGCCCAGGCGCGATCGCTGTCGCTCGCCCGATTGACGGTGAGCGCGAGCAGCGACGGGTAGTTGAACGCCATCCCGATTCCGACGAACACCGACGCGACCCACAGCCCCGCCACGGTCGGCACCACTGCGAGGATGGCGAGCCCGATCATCAACGTGCCGAGCGCGATGGTGACCGCGCGGCGCGGTCCGAGCCGCTCCGGCAACGTCGCACCGAAGATCCGCACGAGCACGGACGTGAGCGAGTAGGCCGCGAACAGCCCACCGGACGTCGCGAGGCCGACCTCGCGCGAGTACTCGGGGATGAACGCACCGAAGGTCGAGAACGCGGCCACGCCCGAGGCGAGCACGACGCCGGGCATCACGGCGGCCGGGTGCATGATCCGTCGACGGCCCGACACCGGGGCGGCAGATGCGATCGTCTCCTCGATCGAGTCGAGTGGTGCCACGCGAGCAGGCGCAAACAGGGCGACGACTGCAGCAAGGAGTGCGAACAGGCCGGCCACGACGAACGCACGCTGGAACTCGGTGTCGTCGAGCAGGAACTCGCCGATGATCGGCCCGACACCGATCCCGCCGAACACGGCCACCGAGAAGTAGCTCGCCCCCTCTGCTCTCCGGGTACGCGGTGAGAGATCGGCGATCAACGTGGCTGCGCCGACGAACACCGCCGCTTCGCCGATGCCCATGATGCTGCGTGTCAGGAGCAACTGCCAGAACTCGGTGACCTGACTGCATGCCATTCCGGCGAGACCGGCGACCACCGAACCTCCGACGAGCAGGACGCGCCGACCGTATCGATCGGCGAGGCGACCGAGCATCGGTCGAGCGACGATCGCGGCGCCGGCGAACACCGCGATGGTGAGTCCGATGGCGAATTCGCCGCCTCCGAGCGGGCCTTCGATGAACAGCGGCACGATCGGGATCAAGATCCCGATGTAGATGAAGAAGACGAGCGCGGTCGCCGTGACGATCACGAACGGCTTGGTGAGCAGGCGCACCTCCGCAGGACTTTCGGAGTTGATCGTCGTCGACATCACTCCCATCCTGCCGAACGTCGTTGCCCGCCCCGCAACCGGATTCGACCGACGACCGAAGTCACACCTCGAACAGACGGCCGTCGGCGAGCCCTCACCCCGTTTGTGTCGGTTTCTCTGTGCGGCGGGTCACCCGAATCCTCACGCAAACGGTGGGGCGTCAGATCCGGGCGACGTCGACCGAGACGAACAGCGATTGCGACGACGACGGACCCACCACGACGCCACGTACCGGAGCGACATCGGCATAGTCGCGGCCCCAGCCGATCGTGACGTGGCGATCCGGCGCGACGATCCCGTTCGTCGGATCGAAGTCGAGCCATCCGTGGTCGGGGACCCACACCGAACACCACGCGTGCGAGGCGTCGGCACCGATGGTCCTCTCTTCGCCGGGTGGCGGATCGGTCTCGATGTATCCACTGACATAGCGAGCGGCCAGTCCGATCGTGCGCAGCGCGCCGACCGCAAGGTGCGCGAAATCCTGACAGACGCCGCGCTGTTCGCGGAGTACGACATCGAGCGGCGAGCTGACCTCGGTGAACGTCGGGTCGAACGTGAACGTCTCGAAGATCTCGGTGCAGAGTGTCCGCGTCGCCTCCACGATCCCGCGGCCGGGTGTGAACGATGCCGACGCCAGCGCGAACAGGTCCGTCCGGTTCGCTCCGACGGTCACGAATCGGGACGGCGCGACGAACGGTGCGACGTCCAGAGCGGTCGGCCCACGCGCCCCGGCGACGGAGGCACTCACCCGGTCCCATGCGATGTCGGTGCGCGGCATCTCCTGCGCCCAGACCCGCGCTTCGGTGATCGCCTGGACGACGAGCCCGTCATGGGGTTGGTGCAGACCGAACTGCGCAACGCGATTGCCGAACACGTCGTCGCGCTCGTCGTACTCGTCCGCTCCGGGAAACGTCACGACGCTCGTGGCGGACACCGTCTGCGACGGTGTGGGACGGGCGAGCGCACAGGCGACGCTGTATCCATCGAGCATCGTGGCGCCGTACACGTACTCGGTGCGGTGTATGACTCGATACCGCTGCCCCGGCACGTCAGCTCCGTCCCATGATGCGCGGGTCGACGGGGGCCGCCAGGTACGACCCGACCACGTCGCGAGCGAGTCGGTCGCACCCATCGAACACGTCGGCGAGCACCGCTGCCGTCGAGTCGACGGACTGGAACGAGGCCACCGCGAGTGCATCGAGCATGCGCGACGACTCCTCGACGCCGAGCTCCCAGCCCAACCGTTCGGCCTGGTGGCGCACCTCGCCGATCGCTGACGCCACCGCACGGGGGTTGTGGATGTCGGCAACCACCAGATGCATCGCCGTCTCGAACTCGACGTCGCTGCGATGTCGACGGCGGTACGCGACGAGGCTCTCGTTGGACGCCAGGATCAACTCGATCACGCGCTGGCGTTGGAAGTCGAGCCGATGGTCGTCGGCCCCTCGCCCCACCCACGACTGGTCGAAGAGCGTCACGTCGCTGTACAGGCCGAACGCTCCTCGGACACCATCGATCACACCGAACGCTCGCTCGAGCCTCCGCCCGACTTCACCGAACCTCCACGCCGGTCCATGGACGACGCTCTCGTTCCAGAGCCCGACCAACGATGCGAGGTCGACGAGGATCGATTCCAGCGCGCGACCGTCGATGCGCGCGATGTCGACCACCGATGGGTTCGGCGAACCGTCCTCGGTCACCATCCACCTGAGTTGTGCACGCGAGGTGGCGAGACGTGCGAGCATCCGCCCGGCGGTCGTCGAGAAGAAGTCGCGCACCGATGATGCTTCGGCGAGGAACGCCCCCAATTGCTTCGCCAACGCTTCGACGCCGGACGCGAAGATCGCTCCGGCGCGCCGTTCGTCGCCGGAACGGATCGGCACGCCGGCGATCGAACTGAGCAGGTCGAGGCCGTGGTCGACCCACGGTTCGGCCACCTCGGCAGCGACCAGCCCGCTGGTGCGGTCGAGCACCACCTCCATGGCCCGGGCGAGGATCTCGGCGCGCTCCATCGCACGACCCGCCCAGAACAACGCCTCCGCCGCTCGGGTC
>JBGTIA010000688.1:0-6503 GCA_041745835.1 Ilumatobacteraceae bacterium
AAACCCGCCCACCCCACCGAGCGATGAGCGAACCGCCCAAATCACGTCCCCCCGCTCATCGCTCCACCCCCGAACCACGAAGCGATGAGCGAACCGCCCAAATCACGTCCCCCCGCTCATCGCTCCACCCCCGAACCACGAAGCGATGAGCGAACCGCCCAAATCACGTCCCCCCGCTCATCGCAGCTGGTCGAAGCCGAGCGAAGCGGTCCGTGCGATGCTGTCAGGGTGTCCAACGCCCGCGTGATCGCTCGGCTCGTCGGTGTGTACGACGCGGACGGCACGCTGAGCGGTGAGGTCGGGTACTGGGTGGGTGCCAGGCTCGGACGACGTCACTGCTCGCTGTGCGAGATCACCCACGGCACGTTCCGCCGCCGCCCGGAATGGGACGCCTGCCGAGCCGGGCTCCCGGTTCCGTTCGACACCTACCACCGCAACGATCAACCCGACGCCGTACGCACGGCCGCGGCGGGACGATGCCCGGTGGTGGCGGCCGAGACAACCGACGGCGACACCGTCGTCCTCGTCGGCCCGGCCGAACTCGAGGACTGCGCAGGTTCCGGCGAGCAGCTCATCGAAGCGATCGAACGCGCTGCCACCGATGCTGGAATCACCTGGCAGTCGTCGTAACACTGCGAGCGCAGCGCGACGCCGCCGCACCGATCAGTCGCTCAACGACGGTCGTCGTCCGTCACGTCGGCGGTGGCGCAATCTCGTCATCGGGCTCGAGGCGAAATCGCTGAACGAGCGCGGTGCTGATCTCGAGCTGTCGAAGCAGGAAGGCGCGCTCGTCGAGTCGTTTGCGGCGGAGCCATCCAGTGACCTCGTCGTTGCACTTGCTCGCGTTGCACGAAGCGCACGCCGGCACGACATTGGTCAACGTGTACCGGCCGCCGCGTGAGAGCGCCAACACACAGTCGCGCTGCATCGGCGAACTCGACTCGGCGCAGTAGGCGCACGCACCCCACGCTGCCTGCAGGGCCGTCCACTGATCGACCGTCAGATCGTGCTCCACGCGTTCCATGCGCCGCTTGCGCTTCCTCGCAGCTCTCGCCCGGCGAGTTCGACTGACGGCCATCGCCCAAAGCTAAGTGAGCGCCGATGCTGAGCCTGGGACACCCGTGGCCGAACCCGACATCACACGCCGTGAGCGGAACCACGTGGAGTGTCCCGTCTCAGACACCTTCGTCGTGCGGCTTGAGGTCGACACGGCGAAGGAGTTGAGCGTTGAGCGCCACGACGATGGTGGACAGACTCATCAAGATCGCGCCCACGGCGGGTGCCAGGACGATGCCGGCCCAGGCGAACGCACCGGCGGCCAGCGGGATCGCGACCACGTTGTATCCGGCAGCCCACGCCAGGTTCTGGACCATCTTGCGGTAGCTGGCCCGTGACAGTCGGATGACGGCAGCGACGCCGCGCGGGTCACTCGAAGCAAGCACCACGCCGGCGGACTCGATGGCCACGTCGGTGCCGGCGCCGATGGCGAGTCCGACGTCGGCGCGAGCGAGCGCAGGTGCATCGTTGACGCCGTCGCCGACCATGGCGACGGTGACACCCCGTTGCTGCAGAGCGCTCACGGCTTGGTCCTTGTCCTCGGGGAGGACTTCGGCGAACACGTCGCTGATCCCCAGGTCGCGGCCGACTGCGTCAGCCACCTGCCGAGCGTCGCCCGTGATCATGGCGACGTCGACACCCATCTCGCGCAGCTCGGCGACCGCTTGTCGTGCCTCGGGACGGATCTCGTCTTCGAGTGCCAGCACGCCGAGGACCTCATCGTCGGTGGTGAGGTAGAGCACGGCGGCCCCGCGCTGCGTCCAGTCCTCGATGTCCGCTTGGAGTGAATCGGGCACGGCAAGTTCACGTTCGCGTAGCAACACCGGTCCACCCACTGCGTAGGAGACGCCGTCGACGTCGGCAGTCACGCCGCGACCGGTGATCGCACGGAACCCGGTTGCTCGCGACACGGGTAGGTCACCGGCCGCAGCAACGATCGCACGGGCCAGCGGGTGTTCGCTCTCGGCCTCGACCGCAGCGGCGATCTGCAGCACCCGATCACCGTCGGTGTCGTCTGCGCCGGCAACCCCGGTGACTGCGTGGGCGCCCTTGGTGAGGGTGCCGGTCTTGTCGAAGAGGACCGTGTCGATGGAGCGCATGCGTTCGAGCGCGAGACGATCTTTGACGAGGATGCCGGCCTTGGCCGACACTGCGGTCGAGATCGCGATGACGAGCGGGATTGCGAGACCGAGCGCATGGGGGCAGGCGATCACGAGCACGGTGACGGTCCGCACGATCGCTTCGTCGAGGCCGCTGAGCGCCCACCATGCGATGAATGTGATGGCCGCGGCAGCAACAGCGACGTAGAACAGCAGGGCGGCGAAGCGATCCGCGAGCACCTGGGCACGGCTCTGGCTGGCCTGGGCGTCGGCGACCAGGCGTTGGATGCCGGCCAGGGTGGTGTCGTCGCCGATTGCGTCGACACGGACCCGGATCGAGCTGTCGGTCGACACCGTGCCCGCCACGACCTTGTCACCACCCGACCGGCTCACCGGCTTGGACTCGCCGGTGATCATCGACTCGTCGAGTTCCGCGAGGCCTTCGACGATCGTGCCGTCCGCGGGGACACGGGCGCCCGGTCGCACCAGGACCACGTCACCGAGCTGGAGGTCTGCGGCTGGTACGGATTGGATGGTGTCGTCGTCGTCGACGAGCTCGGCTTCGTCCGGCAGCAGCGCCGCCAGCGCGGCGAGCGCGTTCTGTGCCGAACCGATGGCCTTCATCTCCTGCCAGTGGCCAAGCAGCATGATCGTCACCAGTGCGGCGAGCTCCCACCAGAACTCGAGGTCGAGCCAGTCGAGACTGGTCGCCATCGACGCCACGTAGGCGACGGTGATCGCCATCGAGATCAACAGCATCATCCCGGGTTGCCGATCGCGGATCTCGGCCACACCGCCTGCGAGGAACGGCCAGCCACCCCACCAGAACACGATCGAGCCGAGCACTGGCCCGTACCACTCCATCAGCGGTAGGTCGAGTGAGTACCCGAACCACTCCATCACCATGTGGCTCGTGACGACGAGGGGAATCGTGAGCGCCAGCGTCAGCCAGAACCGGCGACGGAACATCTCCGGATCGTGGCCGGCGTGCTTGTCGTGGCCCGCATGCCCGTCGTCGCCCCCCGAGTGCCCGTGTGCAGGGGAGGCGTGGCCTTGGCGTTCGACCGGCTTGCGGGTCGCCTCAGCAGTGTGGGAGCGGTGTGCGCCGGACGTCTCGGCGGCTGCGCTGCGGTGGGCATGTGTCTCTTCCATGGGAACCTCCTTGCCTCACTATACCCCCTGTGGGTATTATTGGCAAGAGGTTCGTAGATTACCCCGGTAGAGTATGTGTTCCCTTCATCACGACGGAGCGACGAGCATGACCACGCACGGTTACACCATCGACAAGACCGACTACCTCAAGCGACTCCGGCGCATCGAGGGCCAGATCCGTGGCCTGCAGCGGATGGTGGAGAACGACGAATACTGCATCGACGTGCTGACCCAGGTCAGCGCCGCCACCAAGGCGCTGCAGAGCGTCGCGGTCGGCCTCCTCGATCAACACATTCGCCACTGCGTGGCGGGCGCAGCCGGAAGCGACGACACCGAAGCCGATCGACTGGTGACCGAAGCGACGAAGGCGATCGAGCGGTTGCTCAAGTCGTAGCGGAGCCGCCCCTCGTCGTCAGGTCCCGGGTGAGGCGTCGAGACAACACAGGTCAGACCCGTGTTGTCCCGGCGCCGCCGTTCCGGGGCGGGCGGTCAGTTCCCGAGGAGCGCTTGCATCTCCGTGATCTCGGATTGCTGGGCGACGATGATCTGGTCCGCCAGTAGCAGGACGTCGGCGTTGGACCCGTCGGCCTTGACGGTCTCGGACTGGCTGATCGCGCCTTCGTGGTGGGCGATCATCATCTCGAGCCACATCCGGTCGAACTCGGCGCCGGTCGCGAGCACCAGGGCGTCCATCTGCTCGACGGTCATCATGCCCTCCATCGACGACATGTCGTGTCCGTCGGACATGTCCATCGTGACCGATTCGCCAGCTGCGGTCAGCCAACCGGTCATCAGCACGATCTCGGGCTCTTGAGCGGCCTGGATCCGGGTGGCGAGGTCGGTGACCTCGGGGCCGGCACCAACGGTCGGATCGAGGCCGATCTCGGCCATCTCGACGGCTTGCTCGTGGTGGGCGATCATCCCCTGCGCGAACTCGACGTCCGCATCGTTGAGCGTCATCGCTTCGTCTGCGCCGGTCGACCCTTCGGTGGTCGCCGCGGCCGACGTCGCATCGCCCGACGACGCGTCATCGGAACCGCACGCAACGAGCGTGCCAGCCAGCACGAGAGCGAGCGTCGGGGCAGCGAGAAAGCGGAACGACATGAGATGAAGCCTTTCGATCGAGGGGTGCACTACACCGTGAAGGGTGTACTACAGCGTGTAGTATACAGCGGTCGACGACGCAGGGGCCGCGGTCGTGTCTGTCGCGGTTTCGCTCGTCGCAGGTGGCGACACGACCATGGCGGCAGTGATGGCGACGATCACGAGTCCGATGGCGAACTCGGCAACGATCGCCCGCCGCAACGGGCCGACCTGATGCGCGAGCGTCGAAGTGTCGTCGAGGCGGCCGTCGACGCGACGCCGGTTGGCGTTCGCCACCAGCAACATCCCCGCGAGCACCGCGATCTTGACGGCGAGGTATCGGCCGTGGGCGGCGTCGAAGAGGTCCGCAGGATTGCCGACGAGCCGCCAGGTCTGAATCAGCCCGGTCGCCACGAGCACGGCGACGCTGATCGCTGCGACCCGCGAGAAGTTGCGGACGGCAGGGACCATGACCGCTGGCGTGGATCGGGGGATCACGATCCATCCGACGATGGCCAGTCCGGCGATCCAGGCGGCAGCGGCGCCATGGTGGGCGACGTCGGTCAGTACGCCGATCGTCGGCCACCGCATCGAGGTGGAGTGTCCGGCGAACGCCCACGTCGCCAGCAGTCCGAGACCCGAAAGGGACACAGCGCTCCAGTAGACGTCGGGATCGAGCCGGTACCGGAACAGCACGATCCACATCGCCAGCGCCAGCACGATGCGGATCATGAGCGCCATGCCGGCGTCGGTCGTGGTGGCGGCGTCGATCGATCCGAACGACGACCACGGGGCGGAACCGCTGATGTCGGAAGCGATGACCAGTACCTGTACGAACGCGGACACGGCAACGACGAGCAACGACCAGCTGAGGATCGACCGCAGCAACGGGAGCGATCCCGCACCCGCCCAGACCAGGGCACTGGTGAGCAGGATTCCGACCACCGCCATGATCGCGAGATACGACCCGTAGCGGAGCACCCATCGCATCGTCGAAGGAGTCGAGAACGCACCGTCGCCCTCATCCGCGACCGACGACCCGACCGACGACCCGACCGACGTCGCATCGTCCGCGTTCGACGGCACGGTGACCGCCGTGTCCGTTGCGGTATCGCCGGTCTCGGCTGCGGTCGCCGCACTGATCGTGAAGTCGACGCGACCGGTGATCGGATGTCCGTCCGCTCCGACGAGACGCCAACGCAGCGACACCTCACCCGGCGTCAATGCCGGCAGCGGCGTGACGACCTGCGTGTCGCCGGCAGCGCCATGGGCCAAGCCGCTCAGCTCGCTGCGAACGCCGGTGGCCTCGATGAGCGTGACGGTCATCGTCTCCAACGGGACCGGATTCTCGAACTCCCAGGTGATCTGGGTCGGTGTCGCGGCGAGCGACGCACCGTCAGCGGGATCGCTCGACAGCAGCGTGTTGTGAGCGAACACTCCCCCGGTCGGCAAGGCGGCGAGCGCACAGGTTGCGAGCGCGAGCAGGACGAGACGACGAATGAGTGTGCGAGGCATGGGCTGTCCGATGCGGCAGCGCCCGACACCGGAACAACTACACGGTGTAAGAGTATAGTGGCCGAGGTTTGAGACCGGGCGGCGCCCGTTGGAGGATGTGGATGACACGACGACCAGACGGCGCATTGGAGAACGACGTCATGCGCGTCCTGTGGGACGCCGACGAGGCGCTCCTGCCCGGGGAGATCAACGACCGACTCGACGCGGGATACGCCTACACGAGCGTGGCAACCATCCTGACCAGATTGCGGGCCAAGGGACTGGCAACCCGGACACCCGCCGGACGGGCCTTCGCCTACCGCGCCGTCGTCGACGAGCCCGACCTCGCGATCCGTCGGATCAGTGAGCTGCTCGACTCGACGTCCGACCGAGCCCAGGTGCTGAGCCGTTTCATCGGCGGGCTGCCGGCACGGGAGGCCAAAGCCGTTCGTGCCCTGCTCGACCAGATCGGAACGGACGGGCGCTGATGTTCGGATCGGTCGCGTTCCCGCTCCTGGTCACGCTGGGCCTCGCCGCAATCGCGACGTCGGCGCATCGTCGCCTGCCGCCGCAACTCGCCACACGGTTCGTCACGCTCGCCCTCGTCCTCGTCGTCAT
>JBGTIA010000689.1:0-7463 GCA_041745835.1 Ilumatobacteraceae bacterium
GTGCAGGACGAGCACGGCAAACCGGTCGTACCGACCATGGGCTCCTACGGCGTCGGCGTGACACGCGCGTTGGCAGCGATCGCCGAGGCCAACCACGACGACATCGGATTGGTGTGGCCTCGCGAGATCGCTCCCGCGGACGTCCACGTCGTCATCGCCGGCAAGGCCGACGGACCTCAGATCCCGGCCGGCGAGCAGCTCGCGGCCGACCTCGAGGCAGCGGGGTTGCGGGTGCTCCTCGACGACCGGTACGGCCCGTCACCCGGCGTGAAGTTCAAGGACGCCGAGCTGCTCGGCATTCCGACCATCGCCATCGTGGGACGCGGCGTCGGCGACGACGCGAGCCCGACGATCGAGGTCAAGGACCGTCGGTCCGGCGATCGCGTCGACGTCCCCCTCGCCGAGATCGTCGACCACCTCGTTGGCGCCTGCCGCCCCTGACCCGAAATCTGCGCACGACGTCCCGCTCACCGGGCCGATACGCGCAGATTTCGGGGGGTGAGGGGAGCGACGAGCCCGCCGTGTCACGAGTGGCGGAGGAGGCCCTGGTCGATGACGACGCGCTCGGTCGCCGGGTCGGAGGGGTCGACAGCTCGAGTGCTGAAGAACGTCTCGCCGGCGACGCCGGACCACATGTCGATCGCGAGCGTGTCGCCTGGCAGCACGGGGGCAGCGAACCTCGCCTCGATGTGGTGGAACCTCGAGGGGTCACTGCCGCACACGGCGTGGAGCAGTGCCCGGCCCGTGAAGCCGTAACTGCACAGCCCATGAAGGATCGGCCGGTCGAAGCCGCCGATCGCGGCGAACGACGGGTCGGTGTGCAGCGGGTTGCGGTCGCCTGACAGCCGGTACACGAAGGCCTGGTCGATCGAGGTCTGGTACGTGACGACGTGATCAGGATCGCGTTCGGGCGGCACGTTCTTCGGACCCGACGGTCCACGGTCGCCGCCCCAGCCACCCTCGCCACGGATGAACGCCGACGACGTGTTGGTGTACAGCGGTTCGCCGTCCATCAACGCACGTGACTCGGTGACGACGACGGCCGCCTTGCCCTTGTCGTACATCGCGACCAGCTCGCTGGTGATCGTGGCAGTGCCTTGGACGGGGATCGGACGGTGCAGCGTGACGGCCTGCTGACCGTGCACCAGCAACGCCGGATTGAAGGTGCCGATGTTGCCCATCGCCGATCCTCTCCCCCATCCGACGACAACCGGGAACGTGGGGAACACCAACTGGTCGACGCCGTTGGTGTTCTCGGTGGTGAACGCCAGTTCCTCCTGGCCGGCACCGATGCCGACTGCGTAGAGCAGCGCGTCCTTCGAGGTCCAGCTGACCTCGACCGGATCGCTGGTGGAACCGACGGCGTCGGGGTTGAGTGGCATGTCGTCTCGCTTTCGTTCGTTCGGTGGATCGGCCAACGGTCCTCTGGGGTCGGGTCCGGGAGGACCGGAGTCGCGTCAGGAGTTCAACATCGTCTGGGGCCAGCCGCCGGGCTCGCCGTTCATACCCGAGTTGGGTCGGGCCGTGGCGAGCAGATCGGCGACGACCGGACCGATCGTGGTCGGGTCGTCGATCGGGGTGGTCGACGGACCGCGCACCCAGCCTTCGGCGACGGCCAACGTCTGCCCGGATGCCTCGAAGACGCGGCCCGTGACATTGGCCGCCTCCTCCGAGCACAACCACGTCACGATCGGCGCGATCCAGTGCGGCGCCCGCGCCTCACGCGCTTCATCGGTCTCCGGTGCCGGACCGAGACCCTCGGTCATGCGGGTGAGCGCCACCGGGCCGACAGCGTTGACGGTCACGCCGTAGCGCGCCACTTCGAGCGCGACGATGTTCGTGAACGCAGCGATGCCCGCCTTGGCCGCGCCGTAGTTCGCTTGACCGGGATTGCCGTAGATGCCCGACACCGACGTGGTGTTGACGATGCGACCGCTGACGGGCTCGCCGGCCTTGGCGCGTTCGCGCCAGTAGGCCACTGCCCACCGCGACGGGGCGAAGGTGCCCTTGAGGTGGACGTTGATCACCGAGTCCCACTCCTCCTCGGTCATGTTCGCGAGCACCCGGTCGCGCAGGATGCCGGCGTTGTTGACGAGGGCGTGCAAATCGCCGAAGGTCTCGATGGCGGTGTTGATCATCCGCTGGGCGCCCTCCCAGTCGGCGACGTTGTCGCCGTTGGCCACCGCCTCGCCGCCCATCTCGACGATCTCGTTGACCACCTGCTGGGCCGGCGAGATGTCGCCGCCGCTGCCGTCGACGTTGCCGCCGAGATCGTTGACGACGACCTTCGCTCCGTGCCGGGCGAGGCTCAACGCGTGCTCACGGCCGATTCCTCGACCCGCGCCTGTCACGATGGCAACTCGTCCCTCACACAGTCCACTCATCAACGGATCCTCCTCGTGCTCCACGGCGCCGCACTGGCGGCGTCGACTCGTCGGGCATCGTAGAGTCAGCCGCGTGTGCGGTAGCCAGCGGACGAGACGCGACGTGCTCGCCGGTGCGATGTCTGCCGCTGCGGCGCTCGGGCTGGCGGCGTGCGGACGAGCATCCGGACACGAGGCCACGGGTCTGTCGAATCTCCCGCCCGTCGCATCGCTCGGCAGCGTCGAGGTGGCACCGGGGCTGAGGATCCATCCTCGCAGCGAGTGGGGCGCCGATCTGGCGCACCGAGGTCCCATCGCGCCCGAGTCGATCAAGTTCCTGCTCGTGCACCACACTGCGTCGAGCAACGACGTGCCCGATCCACGGGCGGTCATTCGCCAGACCTACGCCTTCCACACCGGGCCGCAGAAGCGCTGGCCGGACATCTGCTACCACTTCATGATCGGCCCCGACGGGTCGATCTGGGAGACCCGTGCGGGGTCGCTGGACGGGCCGGTCGTCGCCGACGCCACGGGCGGCAACCAGGGCTACGCCCAGCTCGTCTGCCTGATCGGTGACTTCAGCTCCCAGGCGCCGACGCCAGCAGCCCAGGAGTCGCTGATGCGCATGCTCCTCCATCTCGCCGACCGCTACGACGTCGACACCGATCCCGTCGCGACGACGACGTTCGTGTCGAGAGGGTCGGACAAGTTCCGCGCCGGCACGACGATCACGACGTCGACGATCTCTGGCCACCGAGACGTCACCTACACCGCGTGTCCCGGCGACGACGGCTACGCGCTGCTGGACGACTGGCGCCGCCGCGTGCACGCCACCCGCCTGCAGCGCAGCGATCCCGGACCGACCAAGCGCGCCGTCCGCCTCGGCGTCCATCTCGACGTCCGACACCGTTGAGCCCAAGCGGCCCGAAGTCCACGGCCGTAGCCTTGCGAGCGTGAACGCCCCCGTCTCGACGTCGCACCGAGAACGCTTGACCGCCGACGTGGTGGTCGTCGGGCTCGGCCCGGCCGGGAGCGCTGCGGCGATCGAATTGCGTCGTGCCGGGCGGTCAGTCATCGGAATCGACAAGGCCGTGTTCCCGCGCGACAAGTGCTGCGGCGACGGACTGACCACGCTCGGACTCCGTGAGCTCGAACACCTCGGGCTCGACCGCTCGTCGATCCCGGACTGGTTCGAGGTCGGCGGTGCCGCCATCCGTTCGCCGAGCGGTCGCGAGGTGTTCGTTCCGCTCCCGACGACGGGCAGTTACGCAGCGGTGGCACCTCGCCTCCAACTCGACGATGCGCTGGTCCGACTCGCCCGCGACCTCGGTGCCGACATCCGCGACGGCCACGCCTTCGAGCGCATCCACGAGCACGCCGACGATGTCGACGGTGTCGGCCGTGTCACCGTCGTCGCCGACGGCCTCGAAATCGACCCCCGATACGTCGTGGCCGCCGATGGCATGTGGAGCCCGGTCCGCAAGTCGATCGGCGCGAACGAGGGCGGCTACCTCGGTGAATGGCATGGCTTCCGCCAGTACGCCCGCAACGTGACCGGTCCGGCATCGCAGCAGCTGTACGTGTGGTTCGAGCCGGACCTGGTTCCCGGCTACGCGTGGTCGTTCCCGTTGCCGAGCGGCCGCGCCAACATCGGCTTCGGGGTGCTGCGCGACGGCGACCGCCGCATCCAGGACATGAAGCAACTGTGGACCGACCTGCTCACGCGTCCCCACGTGGTCGAGGCGCTCGGGGACGGTTTCGAACTCGAGGATCGACACACGGCGTGGCCCATCCCCGCCCGGGTCGACGAGGCAACGCTGACGGCAGGTCGGGTGCTCTTCACCGGGGACGCTGCCATGGCCACCGACGTGATGACCGGCGAGGGCATCGGACAGGCACTCCTGACCGGGCGCCTCGCCGCCGAGGCGATCGTCGCGGCGGGGGCATTGCAGCCCGACGTTGCTGCAGCGATCTACCGCGCCGAGGTGGACCACCATCTGTTCGCCGACCATCGGATGTCGCGTGCGCTCGGATCGGTGCTCGAGACCTCGTGGGGTGCGCGTGGAGCGATTCGCATCGTCGCCGCGAGTGGTGAGTGGGGCCGCAGGAACTTCGCACGGTGGATGTTCGAGGACGAGCCTCGAGCGCTGGTCTTCACCCCCAGTCGCTGGCACCGGCACTTCCTCGCACGCCCCGGCGCCTACGCAACCCAACCAGTTACGCCGGTGCCTGGCACGGCGTAACCCGCTCAGTCGATGGGCTTCGCGTAGACCGCCTCGTAGGCGACCAATTCGAAGCCGAGCGGCGTGTACAGCGCGAACGCCCCGCCAGGACTGTTGGTGTCGACACCGAGCGCCGCCTCGCTCATCCCCCGTCCTGTAGCTCCTGCAGACTCCACGCGAGCAACGTGCCGGCGATGCCGCGATTGCGCCAGTCGCGATGGGTGGAGATGTACTCGGTGTACCCGCGCCGGGTCCCACGTTCGTCGTTCTCATCGGTGTTGATGTAGGTCTCGACCTGCCCGACGACCGTGTCACCCGCCCACGCCACCTTCCACAACGACGTGTCGCGATACGGATCCTCGATGAATCGGCGAGGTGCACAGCAGGGCGAAGGGTTCAGGCGCGTGGGTCGCCTGGTGGCGGCGCCCAGAAATCGACGTCGGCGACCCGGCCGGTGATGCCGTCGATGTCGATGTCCTCCGGGTCGCCGGATGCTTCAGTCACGATGACGATGTCGTCGTCCTTCCGCGGCCCCTCGTACACGTCGCGGAGGCCCAGCATCGCGCCGGCAGCAGCTGCGCCGAGGACCCCGCCTTTGCGACGGCCGGCTTCGATCATCGACAGGCGACGAGCGGCAGCCGACTCCTCGGCTTCGATTCGGGCGACGTCGATCGCTGCAGCGATCTCGGCCTGGAGCGCCGCTTTGGGATCGGACTCAAAGACAGGTTCGACGTCAGGCGGTTCGACCACCTTCCCAGAATACGAGAAGTCGGTGAGAGATGCCGCGCCGCACCCGTGGATCACTCGCACACGGCTACCGTCGTTGAGCAATGAGCGACAGCGATCAGACCAGCGCGTGGGGGCCCGCACCGAGCAGTCCGACGGTGGCGACGTCGTCGTCCGTGTCGTCCTCCGACGACCGCCAGACCGCTGCAACGTTCGAGAAGATCTTCTTCGAGCTCCGCAAGGTCATGGTCGGCCAGACCCGGCTGCTCGAACGGTTGCTGGTCGGCGTGCTGTGCCGCGGACACTGCCTGCTCGAGTCGGTGCCCGGACTCGCCAAGACGTTGGCCGCCGAAACGCTCGCCGACGTCGTCGGCGGCACGTTCGCCCGAATCCAGTTCACGCCCGACCTGCTTCCTTCGGACATCACCGGCACCCGCATCTATCGGGGCAGCAGCGAGACCTTCGACGTGGAATTCGGGCCCGTGTTCGTCAACTTCCTGCTGACCGACGAGATCAACCGGGCGCCCGCCAAGGTGCAGTCGGCGCTCCTCGAGGTGATGGCCGAACAACAGGTCACCCTCGGCGGTGTCACCCACGCCGTCCCCAACCCGTTCTTCGTCGTCGCCACACAGAACCCGATCGAGTCGGAGGGCGTCTACCATCTGCCCGACGCTCAGCGCGACCGGTTCATGATGAAGATCGTCCTCGACTACCCCACCGCCGACGAGGAGCTGACGATCATCGACCGGATGAGCATCAGGGCCCCCATCCCCCAACAGGTCATTTCCCTCGACGAGCTGATCGCCCTGCAACAGCGCGCCGACACGGTGTTCGTCGATCGCTCCGTGTCGCAGTACGCGGTCGATCTCGTGCAGTGCACCCGTGTGCCGCAGCGGTTCGGGCTCGACGATCTGTCGACGGTGATCGGTCTCGGCGCCAGTCCGCGTGCGTCGCTCAACCTGGTGCGCGGCGCTCGTGCACTCGCAATGATGCGTGGTCGCTCGTACACCACACCTCAGGACGTGTTCGACCTCGCTCCCGAGGTGCTGCGTCACCGCCTGCTGCTGACCTATGACGCACTGGCGCGTGACATCACCACCGATCACGTCGTCCAACGGATCCTCGCGACCGTGCCCGCCACGTGGGTGTCGCCGAAGCCGAACGATGCGTTCGGTTCGGGCGATCCGAGGGGCTGACCGTGGCCACGCTGGGCCCGGCGAGCGTCACGCCATCGGCTGCCGCAACGGCGAGCGTGTTCGGTGGTTCGTCGGCACACACGGCCACGCCCGGCGGGAGTTGGGCTGCCGGACCGCCGACGGAGACCGTGGCCGAACTGTTGCGAACGCTGGAACTCACGATCACGGGGCGCCTCGACGGCGTGCTCCACGGCCACTACCAGGGTCTGACTCCCGGTCACGGGTCGGAGCCCGGCGAGGCGAGGTTGTACCAACCCGGCGACGACGTGCGCCGCATCGACTGGAACATCACGGCGCGCACCCGTGAGACCCACGTACGCGAGCAGATCGCCGACCGGGATCTCACCGCCTGGCTGGTCGTCGACGTGTCGGCCACCATGCAGTTCGGCACGGTGACCAACGACAAGGCCCAGGTCGCGACGGCCGCCGCAGCATGCATCGGATTCCTCACCGCCCGCAACCAGAACCGACTCGGTGCCGTGCTCGTCGCCGGACCGTCGATCCACGTCGTACCACCACGTTCAGGCTCGAACCAGGTTCGAGCCATCCTCTCCCTGCTGAGCGCTCCCCCACTGTCGGAGGGGCTCGGCCACGCCGACCTCGGCGGTGCGATCGACCGGGTCGGCGCCATCGCCAACCGCCGCGGATTCGTGGCCGTGATCAGTGACTTCCACGGCGACAGCTGGCAGCCGTCGCTGGCCCGACTCAGTCTGCGACACGACCTGCTCGCCATCACGGTGCACGATCCGCGTGAGCACGATGTTCCGCCGATCGGGCTCGTCGAGGTGATCGATCCTGCGACCGGAGCAACCCGAGAGGTCACCGTGACTGCGAAGGTGCAGGAGCGCTTCGCCGCCGCTGCCCAGGACGAACGCACTCGACGCGCCGACGCCCTCGGCAGGTCGCGCGCCGACGTCATCGAGCTGTCGACCGACGGCGACTGGCTCGCAGCGATC
>JBGTIA010000690.1:0-3197 GCA_041745835.1 Ilumatobacteraceae bacterium
CGTCGCCTATCAGGGCCAGCCCACCCCGACCGCCGCCGTTCGCCGAGTGGGGGGCCTGGCCATTCCGATCATCGTGTCGACCGTCATCGTGGCGCTCGGCACGCTGGTCGGCGCCTTCCTGTCGGCGGGGATCGCCACCGACGCCGCCGACTTCCTCGCCGGCAGCATCAGCGAGAGCGAGTTCGAGGACGCGCTCGTGCCGCTCAACGCCGTGCAGTTGATGGTGAGCGTCGCGACCCTCGCTACCGGTGTCCTGACGATCGTGTGGATGTTCCGGATCGCGCACAACGTGCGGGCCTTCGGTCGGGCAACCACGTGGAGCCCGCTGTTCGCGATCTTCGGCTGGTTCCTCCCGCCGCTCGTGCTCTACGTCATCCCATTTCTCGTGCTGCGCGAGCTGTGGAAGGCCTCCGAGCCCACTGCGCCGCCGATTTCGGGCGAAACGAGCGACGACGCGGCCGGCTGGAAGCGATCGCCCGAGAACCCGGTGCTGTGGGCCTGGTTCGTGGTGTTCGGCATCCTGCCGGCGGTGATCTTCGCGATCCAGATCGGATCGTTCGCAACGGCAGGTCTCCCTGCAGGCGACATCAGGACGGTCGCCGACGGCCTCGACGACTTCGGCGCACTCGGATGGCTGACCGCGGTGCTCAGCGTGGCTGCGGCTGTGGCCTGGGTGCGCTTCGTCCGTCAACTGACCCAACGTCACACGCGGTTGACGAGCGAGAGCTGAGACGACCACCTGGTCCCGCTCATGAGCTCCGCCGACATCATCTACCTGGTTCGTCACGCGAAGGCGGGCGAGCGACGGGTCTGGGAGGGTGATGACGAAGCGCGACCGTTGAGCAAGCTCGGCTGGAAGCAGTCCGAGGCGATCGCCAGGCGCCTGGGCTCGAAACGTGCGTCGTCGCTGTACTCGAGTCCGTACGTTCGATGCATGCAGACACTGGAGCCGCTCGCACAGCGGCTCGATGTCGAGATCGAACCAGAACAGCGGCTCTACGAGGGCGAGCCGTTCGAGCCGGTGCTCGAACTCCTCGCCGAGGTGGACACCGGCGCTGTGCTGTGCAGCCACGGCGACATCATCCCCGCCACGATCCAGGCGCTCGCCCGCCGAGGCATGCAGGTCGAAACCGGTCCCGACTGGCGCAAGGCAACCATCTGGGTCCTGAAGCGAAAAGGTGACCGCATCACCAAGGGCAAGGTCTGGCCCCCACCGTCCTGAGCCCGAGCGCCCGCGACCGATGAGCGAAGCGACCGGATACGGGCTTTTCGCTCATCGCTCGCGGTGAACGTGTCGGAGTGATGAGCGAACCGCCCAGATGGCGGCCTTTCGCTCATCGCTCGTCAGCTCGCGGCGCGGATCTCGTCGGCGAAGTTGGCCACGAGCGAGGCGATCTCGCCGGGCGGATTGCTGGCCTCGCAGCGCTCGATGTACGGCAGTGCCGTGGCTGCGTCGTCGCGGAACTGGTACTCGACGATGGCCAGGAAGCAGTGGGGATCGGCGTAATCGGGTTCGATCTCGGTCGCCTGGCCGAGCGCGAGGACCGCTGCGTCGTAGCGGGCGGCGGCCTCGGTCTGGTCAGGGTTCTGGCGCGTCAGCAGGGCGAGCGTCCAACCGAAGTACGCCACCGCCTCGGCGTTCTCCCGACCCCGTGCTCGCTCCATCTCGATCACCTCGGCGAACAGGGCGTTCGCCGTCGGGAAGTCGCCGGCACTCATCGCATCGCGCGCATTGGTGAGCACGATGCGCGATTCGTCGCCCGGTGTGAGCCCCGTGATCTCCTGACCGGAGGAACGTTCACCCCACGCGCCCGCAAGGACGAAACCGACGCCGACCGATCCGACGACCACCGCAGCGCCAACCGCGACCATCCGACTCCACCGACGGGGTTTCGGCGCCGGGAGCCCGCCCCGACCGTCTTCGATCTGGCGGAGCACGTTGGCGGCCCGGACCGTGTAGCCGTCCTTGAGCGTCCGGTAGTCGAGGTCGTCGACGTCGCCGGCGTCGTGCTCGCGTTCGAGATCGGTGAGCGACCGCAGCAGGAATCGGCGTTCCTCCTCGAGCGCCGCGAGGCGGTCGAGCTTCGTGCCGCTCGCCGTCATCGTCCAGTGTCCTCGTGGTCGGCAGCGAGCGCTGCGTCGACCAGTGCCCGGTCGGCGTCAGTCGGCTCCGAAGCGTCTCCGGCCTCGCGCTTCCAGCGTCGGAACACCACCACGAGTGCCGTCAACCCGCACGCGAACGCCACCGCCGGCAACACCCACACCAGGGCGTCGAAGCCGCTCGACTTGGGCACCAGCAGCACCTGGCCGCCGTAGCGCGTCTCGATGAATGCGATGATCTCGGTATCGTCGAGGTCGTTGTCGGCAACCAGATCGGCGATCTGGTTGCGCAGCGCGATCGACGCATTGTTCTGCGATTCGAACACGCTCTCACCGTCACAGATCGGACACGCGACCCGCTTGGAGATCTCGTCGATCCGATCGCCCTGGCTCGCAGGACCAGAGTCACGCGTGGCGCCCACTGCGAGGAACCCGGCGACGACGAACACCAGCGCCACCCAGCCGGGCCACCGCTTCACCCGTCGATTCAGTTCGTTCGGCATCAGCTGTACTGCTCGCGGTACTGGCGCAGTATCGAGTTGAGCTGCTCGGCGGTGACCTCGGAGATCAGCCGCAGTTGCACCACGCCACTCGGATCGACGATCCAGGTCTCCGGTACCTGCGCAACGCCGAAGGCCACGGGGAACTCGTCGGCCTCGGAGTAGATCGCCGGCCAGTCCCCGCCCCGCTCGGCGAAGAAGGCCTCGATCTCGTCCTGCTCACCGCGGGTGATCACCGAGTAGAGCTCGGCGCCGTCGGTGCCGAGCGTCGCCTGATCCTGCGAGAATCCAACCAACTCTGGATGTTCACGGATGCAGGGCACGCAGGTGGGGTCGAAGAAGTTGAGCACGACCCAGCTGCCCTTGCGTCGCGACAGGTCGAACGAGGTGCCGTCGGACAGCGTGCCGGTGGCCTCGGGCGCCGGTCGGCCGATCAACGGCGAGTCTGCGCTCGTTCCGCCATCGTCCGGGGAGGCGCCGGCGAGGACGACGAACAGCCCGACCATCAGCACGGCGATCGCTCCGACCACCAGCGGCGCGAACCGTCGGCGACCGCGCGGGTCGTCGCCGTCGGGAGCGTCGGCCGTCGCTGGGTCG
>JBGTIA010000691.1:0-4047 GCA_041745835.1 Ilumatobacteraceae bacterium
TGCTCGATCATGGCGAGCATGTTCGCAGCGCGACCACCCGAAGTCCTAGTCGAGACGCACCGCACCCGACATCCACGAGCCCTCGGCGACGACGTAGGCAGCGGCCATGACATCGCTGTGGGTGAGCGAGAGGTGCCACACGGCGACGTCCGCGAGGGCCGCGAGCTCGGCGGCGCGACCGGCGAACGAGAGCGACGGTCGTCCCGTCTCGGCGCGTTCGACCCACACGTCGTGGAAGCTGAACGCTCCCAAGCCCACACCGAGCGCCTTCATCACCGCCTCACGAGCTGCGAACCGCGCTGCCAAAGACGGCACCGGATCGGCTTGCGGGGCCACGTACGCCAACTCGATCTCGGTGAACAGTCGCGTCCTCATCGTCGGCGTCCGTTCGAGCGAGCGCCGGAACCGTTCGATGTCGACGAGGTCGATACCGATTCCGATGACACTCACTGCCCGGTGTCCTGCCCGATGTCCTGTCCGGCTCCGGCGACCGTCACCGGCGCCAGTGATCGGCAGTGTCGGAGATCGGCTGGATCAGGAGGTCGGCGACCGAGAGTTCGCCCAGCAGCGACTCGTCGAAGCTTCCTTCGGTTTCCGTGACCCAGTCGACGAGGCGGTCGTACCGGCGGTCGTATCCCTGCAACACGCCTCGCATGACTGCGGCGGGGAGCCGGTCGTGGAATGCGAGGTGCAGGAGGGTGATGCCGGTGGTCTCGCCGCCCTTCACCTCGGGTACGAAGGCCACCGTCCGCCCGTCGCTGCGACCGACAGCCACGAGCACTTCGCGTTCCGACGCCACACGGTGTTTCGTGCCGCGCAACTGCGAACCGTGTTCGACGCGGCTCGTCAGATCACGCGAGATTCCGCCCCGGTCGATGATCGAGATCGTGTCTCCGTCGATCCGATAGCGCGTGTACCCGCGAACGTCGGCGACGGCCGGATCCAGATCGGCGAGCACCTTCAGCGTGCGATAGCTCAGGACATCACGTCCGGCGCCCGCTGCGAGGACCGCCTGCACGAGTGGACGATCGATGACGTCCTCGTCGCTGCGGGAGATCCCCACCGTGACCGTCTTCGCCTGGTGTTTGATCGTGTCGATCGGTCGGGTGAGCTCTTCGATGGCCCGAGTGAGCGCGGCGACGAGATCGTCGACCAACGCGACGGGCGTCCCGACCTTGCCCGACTGATGTTGGTACTGCTCGACCGGACGTTCGGACGACACGTCGCGCAGCAGCCCGTACAGCCTCGACGCAGTGGAGGCTTCGAGATGACCGTCGTACAACCCGGACCGCAGTCCGTCCTGGAACCGTTCGACCGGTTGGCGGAGTTCGCCGTGCAGTCGAGCAACGACGTCGTCTCCCGACAGGTGTTCGCCGACGAGTCGCTCGATGGTCTCGCGAGCCTCACGCATCGGGTGGGCCGAGGCATCGATCGCGAGCGCCGCCTCGTACCCGAACAGGTGGCCGACCATCGCCGAGAGCACGAAGCCGAGCGCCGGATCGACCGGTGGCACGTAGATGGTGGCCGCCGCCCGGTACCGGGTCTCGCCGTCGTTCGCCACCACGATCGGCGTGGCCTTGTGCGCAGTGAAGATCGCGACTTCCTTGGCGACGTCGTCGGCGGTCGACCCCACCAGTCCGGCGGCACACACGAGGATGAGCGGCTCCGACGACAGGTCGATGTGTTTCTTGTCCTCGGTGGAGTCGCAGGCCATCGACTTGTAGCAGAGCTCGCTGAGCTTGATCCGCACTTCCTCGGCGGCCACCTTGTTCGGACCGTTACCGACCACGGCCCAGTACCGCTTGGGTGGAGCGAATCGGTGTGCGGCCTCGGCGATGACGTCTCGGCGGCCCAACACCTCGCGCATCGCGTCGGGGAGCTCACGCAGCGATGCCAGCAGATCGGAACGCCGCCGTGCATCGCCGATACCGGAGGCCTCGGCGATCGCACACGACAACAGTGCACCGGCGGCCACCTGGGCGTAGAACGCCTTGGTCGAGGCGACACTCATCTCGACGTCGCGACCATCGGACGTGTACAGCACCCCGTCGGCCTTGTCGGTGAGGTCGCTGCTGCGCCGGTTGACGATGCCGATGACCGCTGCCCCGCGAGTCCGCAGGAGGTCGACCGTCCGGTTCGTGTCGGTCGTGGTGCCCGACTGGCTGACCGCAATCGCCAACGTGTCGCTCATGTCGGGCCGCAAACCGAATCCCGACAGCTCGGTGGCGGTGATGGCGTCGACGTCGAGCGTGGCGTTCGTCAGCTCGTTCAGGATGGCCGCGGTGCTCTGTCCGGCGACGGCAGCGGTGCCCTGTCCGATCACCCGGACCCGAGTGATCGTGCCGGCAGCGAGGCGGGCCGCGATGTCGCTCGGCAACGCGCGTTCGCCCACGTCCGCACGCAACAGACCATCGCGTTCGACGATCTTGCCGCGCAGGGTCTTGGAGAAGCTCACCGGCGCCTCGGAGATCTCCTTGAGCAGGAAGTGCGGGGCGTCACCGCGGTTGATGTCGCGTGTGGTGACCTCGGCGGTCACGGCGTCAGCGGCGTCGACGGGGAGGGCCGAGCCGTCGTATGCGAGGCGCACGATGCCGACGAGTTCGCCGGCGTCCTCGCCGTCGAGCACCACGATCTCGCCGCCGTGCTCACCGTCCATACGGACGTATCGCGACGTCTCCTCGACCACTCCGTACGGCTCGCTCGCCACGATGTAGCAGTCGTCGGCGAGGCCGATGTAGAGACCCTGTCCGCTGCCGGACAGCGCAAGGAACAGCTTCGAGGGTGCGTCGGCGCTCGCGACACCGATCGCCACAGATCCTTCGAACTCGTTGACGGTGCGACGGAACGCCTCGGACAGGTCGGTCGTGGCTGCGTGTCGGGCGACGAGCGCCGGTATCACCTTCGCGTCGGTGGTGATCGTCGACGCGATGCGCAACTCGTGCGTGGCTCGTAGGTCTGCGTGGTTGTCGACGTCGCCGTTGAGCGCGGCGACGACGTACGGCGTCTGCGCGCCACCCGGCTGTTCCAGTTCGAACGAGTTGAGCGGATGCGTATTGGGCTCGCTGATGATGCCGACGCTGGCCCAGCGGGTGTGGCCCAGGATCGCCACCCGCGCCGCCGGCGACTGCAACGCTCGGCGGAGCAGACGATCGGCGTTCAGCGCCAGCCGCAGTGCTGCAGTGTTGTCGCCCAGTTCGCCGATCTCGGCCGCTGCCTTGTACACGAACGACAGGCAGTCACCGGACCGCACCACTGCGCCGGACTGGAACAGCGGATCGGTGCCCCGTTCGGCAACCAGCGCCTCGAGCGATTCGTCGTCGAGGTCATGGCCCCAGACGAACACGTGCAGGCCCGCTGAGTCTCGTCCGCGTACTTCGAGTCGGTCGATCGCCGAGAACGCTTGTTGGACGGAGAGATATCCAGCCAATGCGGAGACAGGAGCGTCGCGCCCGGCGAGCGCCTCGACCTCGCGGGCAGTGCGTAGCCGATCGTGCCGGATCGCCCAGAGTGCGTCCTTCAGGTCGATCAGCTGGGCGTTGGCACGCTCGAGGCCCTCGGCATCGAGTTGCTCGTTGTTGGCGTCGAGCCCACGTTCGATCTCCGACGCGGCTGCGTCGATCTGGTCGAGGCGGGCGGTGAGTGCGGCGACGACGTCGACCTGGCCAACCAGCGCCAACACGCCCGGCAGACCCCGGAGTGCCTCGTCGGTCGACCTCGCATGCGCTGTCGCCCCGATCACGTCGATGGGCGTCGCGGAGATCGCCGCAATGGCGCTGTCCAACCCGTCGAGGAGATCGGCGGCGGCGGGCGTCGCTCGTGTCGGTGGACGACTGACGATCCCGATGATGCCGCACATGGTGGGCCAGGCTACTGCCGGTACCGGCGACGTTCAGGGCGACCGTCAGCCACAGTGCGCAGGCGATGAGCGAACGGACCGGATGCCGGCGTTTCGCTCATCGCTCACGACTCGGCGAGGCGCTGGGCGGCAGCGGCGAGCTGGGCGGCGACCGCCTCGGCCTGTTCGAGGGAGGGTGCCTCCACCATGAC
>JBGTIA010000692.1:0-2419 GCA_041745835.1 Ilumatobacteraceae bacterium
TCGGCGACTGACGATGCGCTACGTCTCCACCCGCGGCGGCGCCCCCGACCTCGGCTTCGGTGACGTGCTGCTCGCAGGGCTCGCAACAGACGGCGGCCTCTACGTGCCGGAACGTTGGCCGACGCTCTCACCGTCGAGCGCGCACACATACGCAGAACGCGCCGTCGAGGTGATGCTGCCGTTCGTCGAGCCCGACATCGACGAGATCACGCTCACGCGACTCTGTGTCGAGGCGTACGCCACCTTCCGGCACCCCGCTGTCGTGCCGCTCGTCCAACTCGATCATCGCCAATGGGTCCAGGAGCTCTTCCACGGACCGACGCTGGCGTTCAAGGATGTCGCGCTGCAGCTGGTCGGGCGCATGTTCGACCACGTGCTCGGCGAGCGCGGCACGCGTGTCACGATCGTGGGGGCGACGAGCGGTGACACGGGCTCGGCAGCGATCGACGGCGTGGCCGGCTGCGAACACGTCGACATCGTGATCCTGTACCCGCACGGGCGCACCAGCGAGGTGCAGCGACGCCAGATGACCACGGTCGACCAGCCGAACGTCCACACCGTGGCGGTCGACGGGACGTTCGACGACTGTCAGGACCTCGTGAAGGCGATGTTCAACGACGCCCCGTTCCGGGATCGCAACCAGCTGTCGGCGGTCAACTCGATCAACTGGGCGCGAGTGATGGCTCAGACCGTCTACTACGTCACCGCAGCCGAGACGTTCGCCCGACCGGTCACGTTCAGTGTGCCGACCGGCAACTTCGGCAACGTGCTGTCGGGATGGATCGCTCGGGAGATGGGCGCCACCATCGCCGACTTCATCGTGTCGTCGAACTCGAACGACATCCTCACGCGCTTCGTCAACGACGGCGACATGAGCACGCGCGACGTGGTGCCGACGGTGAGCCCGTCGATGGACATCCAGGTGTCGTCGAACTTCGAGCGCCTGCTGTTCGAGATGAACGGCCGAGACGGCGGCATGACCGCAGAGCAACTCGGTCGGTTCCGCGCGACCGGTCGTCTCGACATCGAGGCCGACCAGCGTGCGGAGTACATCACCGGCCACTTCCGCGCTGCGGCCTTCGACGACGAGGCAACGCTCGCCGAGATCGCCCGGATCGATCGCCTGACCGGCATGGTGCTCGATCCCCACACGGCGACGGCCACGGCAGCAGCGTCGATGCTCAGCGGTCTCGATCCCGACGACCACCCCGTCATCACGCTCGGCACCGCCCATCCGGCCAAGTTCCCCGATGCCGTCGAGCAGGCCATCGGCAAGCGCCCATCGCTCCCGCCGCATCTCGCCGACCTCTTCGATCGACCGGAACGAACGAACTCGGCGCCGAACGACTTGACTGCCGTGCAAGAGCTGGTCGAACGCCTCACCCGCCGCTGAACCCATCCGCAGGTGCGAGTCGGCCATCCGCCGAAACATGCGCAAAACGTCCCGCGCTGCGGGCCGATTCGCGCATGTTTCCGGGGCGTGGCGGGAGAGGCGGGGTGTGGCCGGGGGTGTCGGGCGGACAATGCGTGGTTGTGCGAGCGGGTCGTGGTACAGTGATGGTCGCCCGGTCACCCGGGCCGCACCCCGAGATCTCGGTCGTGTGCGAACTCTGCCAGGGGAATTTCGTCTGCGGGCGCGTGATGCGTCTCCACACACCCCCTCCCTCTGGTGCTCGACGACTCGTCCGGCCGGTCAATGGCGAACGAGAAGAGAGGAATTCCCGTGGCCGCAGCCGCACTCGAACAGTCAATGCTCGAATCCAAGGACAAGGACACCCTGCTGGAGATGGCCAAGGCGCTCGGCGTCAAGGTCACCGCCCGGCAGAAGAAGTCCGAGATCATCGACAAGATCCTCGACACCACCGGCTCCAGCGCGACGCCGGCACCCGCAACCGAGCCCGCATCGGGCAACGGCCGGAATGCGCCGGACAGCTCGGCGCGCGACACGTCGACCCCGGACACGAAGGGCGACTCCGACACCAGGGGCGACACCAAGGGCGATTCGGCAACGGCTGACTCCCATCCCTCGTCGGGCTCCTCGGATGCCGGCGAGGTCGTGCTCGGTCCCGACGGTGAGCCGCTCGCCGACTGGGAGATCGACCTTGCGACGAACGCCGGGTCCGCTGACGCCGATTCCGCCACCGAACCGTCGTCACGCAGCGACCGCACCAGCGGACCGCGCAACGACCGTAATCGCAGCGATCAGCAGCGCAACGATCAGCCACGCAGCGATCAGCAACGGAACGATCAGCAACGGAACGATCAGCAGCGCGGCGACCAGAAGAGTGGCGAACAGTCCGGCCCGTCGAACGGTGCCCGCAACGAGCCGAGCGGGCAATCCGACCGCAACCGCAACACGCAGGGCGGTGGTCAGCGCACCGACAACCGCACCGACAACCGCACCGACAACCGCACCGAC
>JBGTIA010000693.1:0-7924 GCA_041745835.1 Ilumatobacteraceae bacterium
CCGGACGACGAGTTGCCACCCGATGTCGAGTTGCCCCCCGAGTTGCTGCTGCCCGATGACGAGCTGGCCACGGCGGCCGCCGCCTGTTCACGCACACGCCGGGCCGACTCCTCGGCGCGACGCTGCTCCTCCTGGGCGAGCAGTTCGCCGAGGGTGGCCTCGGCGTCTGCCCGCGCCTGGGTGTACTCCTGCGTGAGTCGATCGGTCTCGGCCTGCGCGTCGGTCAGCGAGGCGGCCAGTTGATCGGCTTCTTCCCGCTTACGGTCGAGGACGTCCTTCTCGTCGTTGATGTCGGCCACCAGTGCGTCGAGTTCGTCGGTGGTGACGTCACCGGCGCTGAGTGCGACCCGAGCGAGTTCTTCTCGCCGGACGGCATCGTTCAGGTTCTCCGAGTCCTCGAACAACGGGCCGAGCGGCTTTGCCCCGCCGCCGACGAATGACCGCAGGGCCATGTCGCTCAGGCTGGCGCGAAGTTGGTTCAGCTCGGTCTCCTGCTCGGCGATGCGCGTCTCGGCATCGGCGATCTCCACGTCGAGCAGACCCTTGGTGTCGATCGCTTCGACGTAGTCCTCGCCGAGCACGAGCGCGCGCTCCTCGAGTCGCTCGAGTTCGTCGACGATGTCTTCGACCTTCTGACGTTGCTGGTCGACGCTCTGTGCGTTGACAACCGTCGGGAGGGCGACCGGCACGGCGAACGTGACGGCGAGAGCGACCGGAAGGCCGCGCAGAAGCTGCTTGAGGGGTTGCCGCATAGGTTGGGGCAGAGCCTAGCGAATATGACGAACGTGTTGCGAAAGGCTGACGATCGCTGACGTGTCGCGCGTCACACCGACACCGTCGACGGCGTCGCCGCGGCGGCTCACTCCCACTCGATCGTGCCGGGGGGCTTCGAGGTGATGTCGTACGCGACACGGTTGATGCCGGGCACCTCGTTGATGATGCGCTGCGACATCGTCTCGAGCACGTCGTACGGGATGCGGGCCCAATCGGCCGTCATCGCGTCGTCGCTCGTGACGGCACGGATGATGATCGGATGTCCGTAGGTGCGCTCGTCGCCCATCACCCCGACCGAGCGGATGTCGGCCAGCACGGCGAACGACTGCCAGATCTCACGCTCGAGACCTGCCAGCCGCAGCTCCTCGCGCACGATCGCGTCGGCCTCCTGCAACAGCGCGACCCGCTCGGGTGTGACCTCACCGATGATGCGCACCCCGAGCCCCGGCCCGGGAAACGGCTGGCGCCACACCATCTCGTCGGGGAGGCCGAGTTCGGTGCCCAGCGTGCGCACCTCGTCCTTGAACAGCTCGCGCAGCGGCTCGATCAACTCGAGGGTCATGTCCTCGGGCAGCCCGCCGACGTTGTGGTGACTCTTGATCACCGACGCCGTGCCGTCGGTTCCGCCGCTCTCGATCAGGTCGGGATACAGCGTGCCCTGCACGAGAAATCTGGCGTCGGTCAACCCGCCCGTGTTCTCCTCGAACACGCGGATGAACTGCTCGCCGATCGCCTTGCGCTTCGCCTCGGGCTCGGTCACACCCTCGAGCGCGGCGAAGAATCTCCAGCCCGCGTCGACGTGGATCAGCTCGATGCCCAGGTTCCGGCGAAACGTCTCGACGACCTGGGTGCTCTCGCCTTTGCGCATCAGGCCGGTGTCGACGTAGATGCATGTCAGCTGGTGCCCGATCGCCTTGTGCACGAGTGCCGCAGCCACCGACGAATCGACGCCGCCGGACAGCCCGCAGATCACGCGATCGGTGCCGACGCGCCTGCGGATCTCCTCGACCTGCTCGTCGATCACCGACGACATCTCCCAGTCGTTGCGGATCTCGGCCCGTTCGTGGAGGAATCGCGCCAGCACCGCCATCCCGTGGGGTGAATGCACGACCTCGGGATGGAACTGCACGCCGTAGATCCGCCGGTCGTCGTTCTCGAGGACCGCGACGGGCGCTCCAGGTGTCGTGGCGGTGACGGTGAAACCCTGCGGTGCCTCCGTGATCCCGTCGAAATGGCTCATCCACACGTCGTGTTCCTCGGCTGCGCTGTCGGGGAGGAGCAGCGAGGGGCCGCTCCGCGTCATTCGGGCGCGGCCGTACTCGCCCTGCATGCCACGGCCGACGACGCCGCCCAGTTGCTGTCCGATGAGCTGCGCGCCGTAACAGATGCCGAGCACGGGCACACCGAGTTCGTAGATCTCCGGATCGAGTGACGGTGCCCCTTCGACGTGCACGCTCTTGGGCCCGCCCGACAGGATGATCGCCGCCGGCTTGCGGTCGGCCACCTCGGCGGCGGTGATCCGGTGCGGGACGATCTCGGAGTACACCTTCAGCTCACGCACCCGCCGGGCGATCAGCTGGGCGTACTGGGCGCCGAAGTCGACGACGAGAACGGTGGACCTGTCGGTGTGGACGTCGTGATGCTGCGGTTGACTCAAGGGTGTGAATCGTAGATCAGGCCCGTGGTTCGTCCGCATCCTGTTCGCCCTGGCCCTCGTCGTCGGGCTGCTGTTCCCACAGGTCGCCCAGGCAACCGCGCCGCCGGTCGAGCCGGCTGCCCAAGCGACCATTCCGACCGACGACCCGACCCCTGACCCGGCTGTTGACCCGACCGATGAGCTCGTCGTCGACGAGGCCAATCCGTTCCTCCCGGAGAACCGCGATCTCACCGAGTGCATCGGGATGCTGCAACGACCCGGCTGCGGCAGCGAAGCGCGCGGCGGCTGGCACCAGAATGCCGTCGCGATCGTGATGGTCGCCGGCCTGCTCGTCGTGTTCGGCCGCATCGCATGGGGTGTGCGCCGCAGCCAGAAGCAGATGGCGGCGAGCGCTCCCGACTGACGCGCGCTCGTCTGCGCGTACGCTCGCCACGTGACCCCCGACGAGTTCCGCACGCACGGCCACGACCTCATCGACTGGATCGCCGACTACGTCGGTGCCGTCGAGCAGCGCCCCGTCGGATCGACCGTGCAGCCCGGTGCGGTGCGCGCCCAACTGCCCGAGCACCCGCCGACCGAACCCGAGTCGTTCGACACCGTGATGGCCGACATCGAGCGCGTGGTCGTCCCCGGCCTCACCCAGTGGCAGCATCCTGCGTTCTTCGCCTACTTCCCCGCCAACAACTCCTTCGCGTCGATCCTCGGAGAGTTGCTGTCGGCCGGGCTCGGCGTGCAGGGCATGAGCTGGGTGACGTCACCGGCATGCACGGAGGTCGAGACGTTGATGCTCGACTGGATGCAGGAGCTGCTCGACCTGCCCGACCGGTTCCGCTCGACGAGCGACAGCGGGGGCGGCGTCATCCAGGGAACGGCCAGCGAGGCGTCACTCGTGGCGATCCTGTCCGCCCGGTGGCGGGCCACTGCGGGCGCCGTCAACCACGACGGCGACACCACGCCACTGGTCGCGTACGCCACCTCGCAGGCACACTCGAGCATCGAGAAGGGTCTGCGGATCGCCGGCGTCGGGACCGACCGGATCCGCACCGTTCCTCACGACGCCGACTTCGCCATGCGTGTCGACAGCCTCGACGAGATGATCACCGCCGACCTGGCGGCGGGGCTCGTGCCGTTCTTCGTGTGCTCGACGCACGGCACGACGTCGTCGATGGCATTCGATCCCAGCTCGACGATCGGAGCGGTGTGCCGGCGCCACGACGTGTGGCTCCACGTCGACGCCGCCATGTCAGGGATCGCCGCTCTGGCCCCCGAGTTCCGCTGGCTCGGCGACGGCCTCGAACTCGCCGACTCGTACTGCACGAACCCCCACAAGTGGATGGGCGTCAACTTCGACTGCAACCTGTACTGGACCGCCGATCGCGGCGCCCTGTTGGGAGCGCTCAGCATCCTGCCCGAGTATCTCCGCTCGGCGGCTGCGGAGGCAGGCGCGGTCATCGACTACCGCGATTGGCAGATCCCGCTCGGACGGCGGTTCCGGGCGTTGAAGCTGTGGTTCGCGATCCGCTGCGACGGCGTCGCTTCGTTCCAGGAGATGATCCGCCGACACGTGGAACTCACCCAGGAGTTCGCCACCTGGGTCGCAGGCGACGACCGGTTCGAGATCGTGGCACCCCATCCGCTGAACCTGCTGTGCATCTCCGTACGAGGCGACAACGTCGACACCGCGAACAGCGCGACCGATGCGCTCATCGAGGCAGCGAACGCAACCGGTGAGGTGCTGTTCACCCGGACCGTCCTCGACGGCCGCTCGGTGCTGCGCATCTCGATCGGCGCCCGTTCCACCGAACGCCGCCACGTCGAAGCCGCCTGGCACCTGCTCCAGCACCTCCTCGGCACCTCCTCGACAACTCCCCCGAGCATCTCGTGAACTCGTAGCCCGCGGGTACGACCTCGTGCTCCAAGGCGCCGACGGCGACGACTCGATGGTGGGCGTCGAGATCCCATTCGCCGAGCAGGTGCCCGAACTCGAATCACTGGGCGTCGCCGTCGACATCGTGACCGACGTCGACCTCACGACCGCCGACGGCAACCAGGAGCTGGTCGACGCCACCCTCGACCGGTTCGGTCGGCTCGACTCCGCGTGCCTCGTCACGGGTCAGATCATCGTCGGCTAGTTCCTCGACATGACCACCGCTCAGTGGGAGCGGATCAAGCGGATGAACCTCGACATGGTCTTCCACGGCCTGCAGGCAGTCCTGCCACCGATGGCCGACGCGAAGCAGGGCCAGGTCGTCGTGTTCACCTCGGCCACCGGAGCGCGGCCGGATCCGATCACGTCGATCTACGGCGGCACCCGCGCCGGGGCGAACGGGCTCGTGCGCGCCGTCGGGCTGGAACACGCTCGCGACGGCATCCAGGTCAACGCCGTCGGCACGAACTACATGGACTTCCCGGGCTTCCTGAAGGCGTCGCGTGCCGACACCGATCCCGAACGGCGTGCCACCATCGAGGCCCAGGTCCCGATGCGCAAGCTCGGCACGATGGACGAACTGGCCGCGTTCACCTCGGTGCTTCTCGACGGCACGAACCGGTTCCAGACCGGCCAGTTCTTCAGCTTCAGCGGCGGCTGGAGCACCTGAACCGAACGCTGGGACTACGGCGACGTCGTGGCGCGCGTGAGCAGGTCGACGAGCATGTGTGCCGTTGCGCCCCAGACGGTCTCGTCGTCGAGTTCGAAGAAGTGCAGCGGGCGGTCCAGCGGAGGGCTGCCCCAACGTTCCATCCGGTAGGTGCCGGGTTGCGCGAGCTCGGCCAGCGGCGTCCACAGGACGCGATCGACCTCGCCGGTGAGCGGCTCGACCTCGGGCCGGTGGTCGAGCACCGAGACGACGGGCACGATGTAGCTGCGGCTGACGATCGTGTTGAGGTGTGCGAGCTCCCCCACGACGGTCGGGGAGTCGGGATCGAGCCCGACCTCCTCGTGCGCCTCTCGCAGTGCGGTCTCGATCGGCGTCTCACCGGGATCGAGCCGCCCGCCGGGAAAGCTGATTTCGCCACGGTGATTGCGCATCTGCATCGACCGCCGCGTGAGCAACACCTCGGGACCGTCGGTGCCGTCGAACAGTGCGATGAGCACCGCCGACACGCGAGCGTCGGGAAACGATGGCAACAGCGGGGCGGAGTGTTCGGGAATGCGGTCGACGAGCTCGTCGACCGTCCATCGCGTCCCGTGCGGCCACGGAGGTTCGTGATGCTCGGTCCAGACGTCGGGCCGGGGAATCTGTTGGTTCCCGCCGCGCCGGCGATCCGTCATCGACCACCCCGCGCCGTCAACGCCAGCGCTCGGTCAAGGTCGGACCACAGGTCGTCGACGTCCTCGCAGCCGACGCTGAAGCGGATCAGCGTCGGCGGGATCCGCTCCTGGCCGGGGATGGCCGCGCGTCGTTCCATCGTCGATTCGACGCCACCGAGACTGGTGGCGTGATTGACGAGTTCGGCCCGTTCGCACACGTCGGTGGCCCGCTCGCCCGTGCCGATCGTCTCGAACGACAGCATGGCTCCGAACCCGGTCATGAAACGCGCCGCAACCTCGTGCGTGGGATGACTCGGTAGCCCGGGGTACCGCACCCTGGCGACCTCGGGATGCGCGTCGAGCCGGAGCGCGAGTTCCATTGCGTTCGCCTGCGCCCGCTCGAGCCGCAAACCCAACGTGCGTGCACCGCGGATGGTCAGGAACGCCTCCATCGCACCGATGCTGGCGCCATGGAGCAGACGTCGCTCGTGGAACTCTTCGTACAGATCGTCGCGAGCCACCGCGAGCACGCCGGCGAGCAGATCGGAGTGGCCACCGATGAACTTGGTGGCGGAGTGCATCACGACATCGGCGCCGAGCGCCAACGGCTGCTGGTTGAGCGGGGTGGCGAACGTGCTGTCGACGGCGACGAGCGTGGTCCCGGCGCGTGGTGTCGAACAGATGGTGGGGAGGTCGGCGACGGTGATCAGTGGGTTCTCGGGTGACTCGAGCCACACGAGGTCGCAGTCGGCGACGGCGTCGACCCATGCGGCGGTGTCGGCTTGGTCGAGACGTCGGACCGACCATCGGCCCTGACGTTCACCCTCTGCGACGATGCCTGCGACACCGTGGTATGGGTCGGTCGGCACGGCGATCCGCGCGCCGACGGACAGCCGTTGGAACACGACGGCCGCCGCAGCCATCCCCGAGGCGAACGCCAGCGCTCGCCCGCCGTCGAGACCCCCGAGGAGGGTCTCCAGTGCGTCGGTGGTCGGCGTCCCGTCCGATCGGCTGTACACCCGATCGTCGGGGAGGTAGAAGTTCGAGGCGAAGACCGGCGGCACGTTGAGCGGCTCGCCCGCCGTGCGATTGCGGGCACCAGCCACGAGCCAGGTCTGCGGGGTCCAGTCGGTCATTGCTGCGACGGTACCGTCACGTGCTCGACTCCACGGTGACGTGACGATCCGAACGCGAGCCGAATGCGCCCCGGATGCGTTCAGTCGTCGTCGGCCCCGCTGTTGAACGAATCCTTCCAGCGCTTCAACGAGTTCACGCCGCCTCCGACGACACGGCCGGCCCCCCGACCGATGGCCTCGCTCGATGGCCGCTCGCCCGGGGCGGCCTTGCGGTCGGCGCGGGGCACCTTCTCGGTGAAGTCGGTGTGGAACCACACGAACCACAGCACGAAAGCCACGCCCGCCAAGAGCAATCGACTCGTGTTGTCGACCGAGAACCAGGGCTGCACCGCACCGGCGATCAGCAGCAGCATCACGATGAGATCGAGCTGCTTGTGGACCCGCTTGCCGGTCAGGCGGAACGCCCCGGCAGCACCTTTCGTGATCGCTGCGTTGAGGATGATCACGAGACCGAGGATCGCCGGCACCGCCGGCTGTGGCATCTGGACGGCGGCGCTGATCAGTCCGATGCCGACGAGGTATTCGACGAGCTGATGCGACCAGAACGGACGTCGTACTCGGTCGATCTGCACCATCGACCTGGAGCCTAGGCCCACACGCGACGGGGCCCCGAGGTCTCCCCCGGGGCTCCGTTCGAATTCGGGTTCGGATGGTGATCCGACGGCTCACGCCGTCATTGGATCAACGTCACATCATGCCGCCCATGCCACCCATGCCGCCGCCGCCCATGCCGGCGGGCTCGTCCTCGGGCTCGTCAGCGACGAGGCACTCGGTGGTGAGCACCATCGCAGCGATCGACGCGGCGTTCTGGAGACCCGCACGGGTCACCTTGGCCGGGTCGATGATGCCGGCCGCGATGAGGTCCATCATCTCGCCCGTCGCAGCGTTCATGCCCATCGAACCCTCAGCGGCTTCGATCTCACGAACGACGACCGAGCCCTCGAGCCCGGCGTTGTTGGCGATGTTGCGGGCCGGCGCGGTGAGCGCCTCCCACACGGTCTTGGCACCGGTCTTCTCGTCGCCTTCCAGCGAGTCGACGACGGCCTGAACGGCCGGCCGCGCACGGATGAGGGCGGTGCCGCCACCGGCGACCACGCCTTCCTCGAT
>JBGTIA010000694.1:0-3108 GCA_041745835.1 Ilumatobacteraceae bacterium
AGGAGAGCCCGGCGAGCGCCGGGGTCGAGGGCACGCCGAGCTGCATGAGCGTGCCGCCGGCGGCCGGGAACAGCGGGAAGAACGGGTACTCGGAGAATCCGCCGTGAACGTACGGCCTGTCGTACCAGTCGAGCGCAATGAGCCGGAACCACTGGCCGTCCATCGAGATCAGGTTCCCGATGCGAACCGCCGACTCGGGTGGGGGTGAGCCCAGCACCATGACCGGAACGACGAGGAGCCGAGCGACCAGCCATGGCAGTACCACCGATCGCCACGCGAGCACCTCGCGGACCCGCGACGAAGCCGTGGGCGCGGGCGGCGGATCCGTAACCTGCTGCATCGAGCGTGCCATGTCCGGCGAATCGTACGAGGTGGAGGTCACCTGTGGAGGTCGATGAGTACCGGCGAATGGCCGATGTCGAACACTCGCACTGGTGGTACCGCTCCACACGCCAGCTGCTGCAGGAGGTGCTCGCCACCGACGTGATGGCGGGCGGTCGGTTCCTGGACGTCGGCGCCGGCACCGGAGCGACAGGATCGTGGCTGGCCGAACACGGCGATCTCGTCGCGAGCGACTTCATGCCCCTGGCGCTCGAACTGAACCGCGAACGTCATGCGACCGCACCACATCACCTCGACCTGGTCGCCGGCGATGCTCTGCGCCTGCCCTTCGCCGACGGTTCATTCGACTTGTGCTTGTGCGTGACCGTGCTGTGTCACCAGTCGATCGTCGACCCGGCCGACGCCGTACGCGAACTCGCTCGTGTCGTGCGGCCGGGTGGCGTCGTGTGTCTGTGGGAACCGGGTGTCCGCCGGCTGCGGCGGGCACACGACCGTGTCACTCACTCGGCACGCCGGTTCTCCCGCAGCGATCTGTCGGGGCAGCTTGATCGGGCGGGGCTGAGCGTCGAACGCTCCTCGGGCGCCTACTCCTTCCTTGTGCCGCCGGCGGCGGTCAAGGCCGTGCTCGAACGTGGCGAGACGTCGAGCGACCTCGACCGGAACGCGGGTGGCCTCGGTGGTGTGCTGTCCGTCGCCGCCCGTGCCGAGCGAGCACTGCTGCGCCGTACCGACCTACCGGCCGGACTGTCGGTGTTCGCTGTCGGGCGGGTGCCTGCAGCATCGTGAACGTACGGGACGACATCCCGTGCGACGGCGATCAGGAGAGGGCTGTGAGGAACAGCGCGGTTTCGTCGGCGATGGTGGCGGGGACTGCGTAGCCGTCCTGTTCGGTGACGTCGCTCCAGTGAGCGGCGAGGTCCTCGGGAGTGAGGTCGCTGGTGTTGGTGTAGCCGACGGTCTCGGCGATGAACACCTCGGCCACACGGCCGCCACCGACGGAGAAGATCCGGCCGGTCGCTTCGCACGACTCGTGCGACAGGTACGTGACAAGCGGCGAGATCAACTCGGGCTGGAGCTTGTCGCCGAGACCGCCGAGGATGTCCTCGGTCATGCGGGTGAGCGCGAGGGGAGCGATGGCGTTGGCCTTGATGTTGAACTTGGCGCCCTCGACGGCGAGCACGTTGGTGAAGCCGACGAGGCCCATCTTCGCCGCGCCGTAGTTCGCTTGACCGAAGTTGCCGAAGATGCCTGCAGCCGACGACGTCGACACGATGCGGCCGTAGCCCTGCTCGCGCATGGCCCTCCAGGCGGGCTGGGTGACGTTGAATGCGCCGCGGAGGTGGACGTCGATCACGGGGTCGAAGAGGTCAGCGCCCATGTTGTGGAACGCTTTGTCGCGCAGGATGCCGGCGTTGTTGATCACGATGTCGACCTTGCCGAACGCATCGATGGCGCTCCGGACGATCGCTGCGCCGCCCTCGGGCGTGGCGACCGAGTCGGTGTTCGCCACTGCCTCGCCACCGGCGGCCTGGATCTCGTCGACGACGAGCTGCGCAGCACCCTTGTCGCTACCGGTACCGTCGACCGATCCGCCCAGATCGTTCACCACGATGAGCGCGCCGCGCTTCGCCATCATCAGCGCGTGCTGCTTACCGAGGCCGCCACCGGCGCCCGTGATGATCGCTACCTTGCCGTCGAATCCGAGATCAGTCATGGCGCGCACGCTATCGGTCGACCTGCCGGCGCCGAAAAGCTGCTGAAGACGGCTGACACGCCGCTCAGCGGCCGAACCGGTCGAACCCGGACTCGGCGTCGATCACCTGTCCGCGCAGCACCGCGCCGTCGGCGGAGACGAGGAATCGGACCAGCTCGGCGATCTCGGCGGGGGAGGTCCACCGCTTGTCGGGGAACCGCGCGGCGACGGCGTCGTGCCTCGGTTCGTCCGCCCACCCGGTGTCGACAGGCCCCGGATTGATGCAATTCGCAACGATGCCGGCCTCGCCGAGCGCGTGGGCCAACGAACGGGTCATCTGATGGAGCGCGCCCTTCGACACGGCGTAGGCGATCTCACCGTCCATCGGGGCGAGGTGCTGACCGCTGGTGAACCAGATCATTCGTCCGCTCGACACCGGATCCTGCTGGTCGTGCAGGACTCGATCGTGCGCGGCTCGGTGGTGCAGGACGAACCGCTGGGCGAGCAGCACGATGCTGCGTACGTTGGCCGCCCAGCACCGGTCGAGGTCGGTGGCGTCGACGTCGGCCAGCGGTGTCGACGAGGACCGGGCGTGCACAGCGACGACGATGTCGAGCCGCCCGTGGCGATCGATCACTTCGTCGATCAACGCTGCCGGCGTCTCGGGGTGTTCGAGGTCGTGTCGACCGAGCGGGAACGGCCAGTCCGTCGCTGGCGGAGACCCCCAGGGCATTTCGGCGTCGTGTGGTGGCCAGCCGCTGGCCACGACGACGACACCTGACTTGTGCAACCGTTGGGCAACTGCGGCGCCGATTCCGTCCGGCCGAGACACGCCGGTCACCAGGGCGACCCGGCCGTCGAGTGATGGTGCGACGTTCATCTTGTGCTCCTTGTCGTGGTTCGGACCCAGAGGGGACGGAGGGCTTCGAGCAAGTCTGGTGCAAGTCGTTCCGGCAGCAGTGGAGTCGATCGGCGACGGATGGTGAGCACGGCTGCGTCCACGCTCGGCCGGGGGCGGAACGCGCTCCGCGGCACCGGCAGCCCGAGCTCGAAGGTCCACCAGGGCGACCACG
>JBGTIA010000695.1:0-1626 GCA_041745835.1 Ilumatobacteraceae bacterium
GCCAGCGACGCATCGCTCACCAGCACCGCCTTGGCGGCCCCCATGGCGAGCGCTGTGCGGAGCCCGGAGGTCTCGTCGTTCGGAGCCATCGACACGAGGCTGACCTCGCCGCCGCCGGCTGCGCTGACGAGCTGGAGAGCCATCTCGACGCCGTAGCTGTCGGACTCGTCGAGGATGAGCTTGCCATCACGCTTGAGCGTGTTGGTGGAGGAATCCAGCTCGCCGGGCAGCGCCGGGTCGGGGATCTGTTTCACACAGACGATGACGTTCATAAGGACGCCCAAGTTACCGGTGCGTCAACTTGCGCCCAAACCCGTGCGTCCAAGTCGTCGCTGCAGATTGCTACCGTCGGCGCCTTGCGGATCCTGCTGGTGGTCAACTCCTACGCCTCCTCGGTGACGGCGCGCAACACCGTGATCGTGCATCGCCGTCTCAGCCGCGGCCACGACGTCGAGATCGTCGAGACGAACCGTCGCGGTCATGCGACCCGTTTCGCCCACGACGCCGCCCGCCGTGGCCTCGACGTCGTGATCGGGTTCGGCGGCGACGGCACCCTCAACGAGGTCGCCACGGGCATCGCCGGCACCGACACCGCACTCGGGGTTCTACCGGGCGGATCCACCAACGTGTTCGCCCGCACGATCGGGCTGCCCAACGATCCGGTGGAGGCAGCAGACCGGCTCGCCAACGGCATCGATGCCGCCGATCTGCGCCCGATCGGCCTCGGGCAGGTGAACGGGCGCTACTTCTGCTTCCACACCGGGGTCGGGTTCGATGCTGCGGTCGTCGAGCGCGTCGAGCGACGTGGCGCGCTCAAGCGCTGGCTGGGGCATCCGCTGTTCATCTGGGCAGGGCTGTCCACCTGGATGACCGGATACGACCGTCATACGCCGCACTTCCGGGTGCACGGCGACGGCGGGCCCGACGTCGACGACGGCTACTTCACGATCGTGCTCAACACCAACCCGTACACCTACCTGGGCAACCGGCCGCTCGACCTGTCACCTGCCGCGACACTCGACCGCGGGTTGGTTGCCATCACGTTCACCACGATGAACGCCGCTGCGATTCTGACGTCGCTCGCCGGTGCGCTCCGCGGCGGCGGCGTCAAGCCCGCCGGTCATCTCGACATCCGTATCGACGTGGAGCATCTGGTCGTCGAACACGACACCGCCTTCCCCTACCAACTCGACGGTGACGCGCTCGGTCGCACGAAACGGCTCGAGTTCACCCATGTTCCCGACGCGGTGAGACTCGTGTTTCCGAGCTGACGGTCACCCAGCGGCGCACGACCACGTCGGCTCGGCAACCGGGCCGGTGCGCCCGAGCGCCGACAGGGCAACATCGGGGACGTCGGTACAGATACCGTCGACGCCGAGTCCGGCCAGCTCGACGAGACGTACCGGGTCGTTGCACGTCCACGTGTTCACGGCGAGCCCGCTGCGATGACAGCGAGACACGAATTCCTCGTCGACCTGCGGCTCCGAGGGATGCAGTGCGCGGTGGCCGGCAGCGGCGAGTCGTTCGATCGTCACGTCGTCGAGACGGTCCGGCGTCAGGCAGGCCGTGGCGATGTCGGGCGCGAGGTCGTGGCACGCCGCCACCGTGCTCCACGAGAACGACGAG
>JBGTIA010000696.1:0-2223 GCA_041745835.1 Ilumatobacteraceae bacterium
GCAGGTGAGCCGCCCGGCGGGACATCGACGCGCCGAAGACGTGGCGGTTGTAGCCGGCGAACAGTTCGTCCCCGCCGTCACCGCCGAGGCACACGGTCAGCTGTTGGCGAGCGGCCCGGCACAGCAACGCCGTCGGAAGCATCGAGGGGTCGGCGAAGGGCTCGTCCCAGATCGCCGGCAGCTGAGGGATCAGGTCGAACGCATCGGCGAGCGAGAGGTCGACCGTCTGATGGTCCGTCCCAAGATGTCTGGCGACTGTCGCGGCGTGGAGCGACTCGTCGAATCCGAGTTCGGGCATCGAGACGGTGAAGGTTCGAAGCGTTCGGTCCGGCTGAGCGCGCTGCGCCAACGCCGAGATCAAAGAGGAATCGATTCCCCCCGACAGGAAGGCGCCGAGCGGCACGTCGCTCTCGAGCCGCATCGCCACCGCATCGGCCAAGAGGGTCTCCAGTTGCTCCGCACCCTCATCGAGCGTGAGTGTTGATCGATCGTTGATCGCAGCGTCGAGCGTGTCACCGAGCGACCACCACGACCGTTCCATCACCGTGACGTCGACGTCGGAGATCGACACCTCCAGCAGGCCACCTGGAGGGAGCTGATGCACGCCGCTGTAGATCGTGCCCGGATGCGGCACGAACGACCAGTGGAGCAGCGCGGTCGCCGCCGCAGGGTCGATCTGCAAATCGACCCCGGGCAGAACACGGAGCGCACGTAGCTCGCTGGCGAACGCAAAGTGGTCGGTGCCCTGGCGCATCCAGTAGAGCGGCTTCTCCCCCAGCCGATCACGAGCCAGGACGAGTATCCGGCGGTCACGGTCCCAGGCGGCGATGGCGAACATGCCGTTCGTCCGCTCGAGCGCCGGTTCGAGCCCCCACCGGTCGATCGCTTCGACGAGCGTCTCGGTGTCACTGTGGCCCCGGAAGGAGATCCCAACCGATTCCAACTCAGACCGGATGACCCGGTGGTTGTAGATCTCGCCGTTGAACACCAGCGTCCAGCGCCCCGATCGACTGATCATCGGCTGGCGACCGGCGGGACTCAGGTCGATGATGGCGAGCCGGCGCTGTGCCAGCACCGTGCGGCTCGACGGGTCGACCTCGGTGCCCGAGCCGTCGGGGCCCCTGTGGATCAGGGTGTCGGCCATCGTCGAGGCCAGCGCGATCGCCTGTGCGGGATCCATCTCGGTGGCGCTGACCACGCCGGCTATCCCGCACATGCCAGCCCTGTCATCGCTCGGAGGATAGGCGACTCGCCGCCGAGGATCCGGGTGGGCCCCTCACGGCCGCTGTATCGTCGGCCTTCGTGCCGATCCGTGTCCTGTGGTTGATCAAGGGGCTGGGACCAGGCGGCGCCGAGACGCTGCTCGCCGCGGCGGCCCGGGCTCACGATCACGAGGCGTTCCACATCGGGTGCGCCTACGTGCTGCCGTACAAGGACCATCTCGCCGAGCAGTTGGAGCGGGCGGGTGTGCGCTGCCACTGCCTGTCGACGAAACATTCCGACGTGCGATGGCCGATCCGGCTGCGACGGCTGATCGCAGACGGCGAGTTCGACATCGTCCACAGCCACTCCCCCTTGCCGGCGGCGGTCGGCAGGATCGTCTCGCTCTCACTTTCCAGGGAGAAGCGCCCGAAGCTCGTGTCGACCGAACACAACGCGTGGGACACGTTCTCCGCGCCCACCCGGTGGGCGAATCGCCTGACGGCAGGCCTCGACGATGCCGTGTACGCCGTCAGCGACGAGACGAAGCGCAGCATGCACGATCGGGCCGCGAAGCGATGCCTCACCCTGCAGCACGGGATCGACGTCGCCGAGACGGCGGCACTTGCGACCGAGCGTGAAGCAGTCCGAAAGGAACTCGGTATCGGGACCGACGAGTTGGTGATCGGCACGGTCGCCAACTACCGCGAGCAGAAGGACTATCCCAATCTGCTGCGTGCCGCTGCCGAACTCGACGACCGCGGTGTTGCGGCGCTGGTGGTCGCCGTCGGCCAGGGGCAGCTGGAAGCCGACATCGTTGCGCTTCGCGACGAGCTGGGCCTGCGGGAGCGCGTGGCCCTCACCGGCCACCGGCCCGATGCCGCACGCGTGATGGCCGCCTTCGACGTGTTCACGCTGGCCTCGAAGTATGAGGGCCTCCCCGTCGCGTTGATGGAGGCGCTCGCCCTCGGCTTGCCCGTGGTGGCGACGCGTGTGGGCGGCATCGCCGAAACGCTGACTGAC
>JBGTIA010000697.1:0-3711 GCA_041745835.1 Ilumatobacteraceae bacterium
ACAACGACGCGTTCGCACGTCAGGGCTACGGCGACGACGTCGCCGAGGTGCAACGGCTCTGGCGCGAGGGCGACCGCGCCGCTGCGGCCGCGCGCGTGCCGATCGAGATCGGCTTGGGAACCAACTTGATCGGACCGGTCGACACAGTTCGCGACCGTTTGCGGGAGTACCGCGACTGTGGTGTGAACACGCTGCGGGTGAATCCGATCGGCGACAGCATCGACGAACGCGTCGGCGGGCTCGGGCAATTGATGGAGCTCGTCGAGCAGGTCAACCGCGAGCCGGTCAACGACGACGCCACAGGCGAAGGAGTCCAGTCATGAAGGTGTCCATTTCGGTCGGCAGCGCCTATTACAACGGCGACGACTGGGAAGATCTCGTCGAATACGTCTGCGCTGCTGACCGGCTCGGAGTGGACTCGGTCTGGTCGGCCGAGGCGTGGGGCATGGAGGCCGTCGCTTCACTCGGCTACCTGGCCGGACGAACCGGGCGCATCGGGTTGGGTAGCGGCATCATGCAGATCAGCGCCCGCACGCCTGCCACCACCGCAATGAGCGCGCTTGCGCTGGATCGGATCTCGAATGGTCGATTCCGGCTCGGTCTCGGCTTCAGCGGACCGCAGGTCGTCGAAGGGTTGCACGGGGAAGCCTTCGCCAAGCCGCTCGAACGGTTGCGTGAATACACCAAGATCGTGCGCATGGCCATCAAGGGCGAACGAATCGTCTACAACGGCAAGCACTATGCGTTGCCCCGCCCAGGTGACGTGGTCCGCTCGACAGGGAGCACCACGAAGTGGGCGGAGAGTTCACGGATCCACGGTGCCATGCTCTGATTGAGCGGATCCGTCGGATCACTCGACGACACAAGCACTCCTCGCTTGGCCTGGGTTACAAAGCACCAAGGACCGAAGAGGGCCGACGACCGAGCGGTCCCAGAGTCCGGGGTCGATGCCGATCATCGGTGGCGAGCCGGGTGATGGCGTGAAGATCACATGGCCCCGGTCGACCCTCGCTCGGCCCCGAAGGTCCTCGGGGAGGAAGTCCGACCAGTCGAGCGTCGGCTCCATGCGGTCGTGTGACCGTGAACTTGGGGGAACGGGCACTCGTCCCAATCTCGCCAGGTCTCAGCCTCCGACGACCAGATCGGTCCGGGGTGCGAACTGGTCGAGACGTTGAGCATCTCGACAACCCGGCGCCCGTCGCCCTCTCTGCGTAGATCGTTGCGTCAGAAACCGCGTGAGATGCCAGCGTGCGTCACGACTCCGACCGCCGCTCGTGCCAGTAACAGCCGCGGCGCCTGGATGGTCGTGATTATCCGAACCGTTATCGGGTGCCCTCCAACGGAACGTATCTGGAGTCCTTGTTGGGGTGTCCATGACGTAGTCGACGAGGGTGTTTGGTGCGTCGTGGACGAGCCATCTGGAGTATGTCTCCGACGCACCGCGAGCCCATTCGCCTTCATTGCCGCCCGTTCAAGCTTGACGCCGCTCACCTTGGAGCTTGTCGAGGACATGTCCACTATGCAGACGCGCACGTCATTACTCTGTTCCGGAGACGGACTCGTGATAAGGGCACTTATGCAAGGTCCCAACTGGAAGGGGCGTTGGGGTCCTGCACGCCAGAAGCGCAGTGACGCGCCTCTCCGCTCCTACCAGCGGCGGGCGATCCAGTCGTCGAGGTGGGGGCGCTCGGTGCCGATGGTGGTGCTGGGGCCGTGGCCGGCGAGGACGACGGTGTCGTCCGGTAGGGCATAGAGTCGGTCGCGGATCGAGTCGATGATCGTGGCGAAGTCCGACAGCGGCCAACCGGTGAGACCAGGTCCACCGGGGAAGAGAGTGTCGCCGGTGAGCACGTGACGTCCGGCATGGAGGCTGATGCCGCCGGGTGTGTGCCCGGGGGTGTGTGCCACCGTCAGCTGGGTGCCCTCGCCGAGTCGGAGGCGAGCACCGTCATCGAGCGTCAGCGAGCTGCCGTCCCACAGATCGATTCCTTGCGGTGGCACTGGCGGGCACCCGCAGGCGACCAGGTGTCTTGTGGCGGTGCCGGCGTCGAAGTGTCCGTGTTCGTGGAGGTGGCGTTGCTCGTGAGGCCACACCGGAGCGTCGGCAGGATGGGCGAACACCGGTGCACCGGTGTGGTCGGCGACTGCAACGACGCCGAGCACGTGATCCCAGTGGGCATGGGTGAGCACGACGCCGGTGACGTGGAGATCACTTGTGGCGTCGAGCACGCGGTCGGGTTCGTCACCTGGGTCGACGACGATCGCATGGTGCGTCAGACGGTCGAACAGCACGTAGGCGTTGGTGGCGAGTGCGCCAACCACCACTGTTCGGATCACGAGGTCACCGTCGACCACTTCGGCGTCGCCCGCGCTCATCGCCGCAGGTCCATCTCGGCGTTGTGGGCCTCGACCACCTTGGCGAGCGCGCGTTCCACAGCGCTGCGGTCGACGGCGCTGAGGTGGCGGTTGAAGTGGTGCTCGATGCCGGCAAGGTATTTGGGGGCGGTGTCTTTCAGGACCGCACGCCCGGCGGGCGTGAGAGTGGCAAGCCACGCGCGACGGTCGGCAGGGTCTTCGCGTCGCTCGACGTAGCCGGCATCGGCGAGTTCGGTGACGATCCTGCTTACACGCGTGCGCGAGAGCACGGCCCGCATCGCGAGGTCCTGCATCCGCAACTGACGATCGGGTGCAGCGTTGAGCTCGAGCAGCACGTCGTACCACCCGAGTGGGATCGCTCCGGCGCCGTCGAGGTCGCGCTCGATCGCTCGCACCACCCGGCTCTGGGCGAGCAGCACTGCTCGCCATGCCCCCACGTCCACTTCATCGTTTGCCATGTTTTCCACCTTACAGGTTGCGTGCTTCCACACGCATCTCTATGATGCGTGCTTCCACACGCATTTCAGGAAGGATGCATCCCATGCCCGCAACCCGCACCATCAACGGCACCCAACTCCCCAGCGCCGGCACCTGGCAAATCGACCCCGGCCACGCCGAGGTCGGCTTCGTCGGCCGTCATTTCGGTCTCACCAAGGTCCGCGGTCGGTTCACCGGCATCGACGGCGCCGTCGTAGTGGCCGACGACCCGACCGACTCGAGCGTCCAGGTCACCATCGACATGCGCAGCGTGAGCTCCGGCGACCAGAGCCGCGACGACCACCTGCGCTCGGCCGACTTCTTCGACGTCGATCATCACCCCACCGCCAGCTACCGGTCGACCGCCGTCCACCTCGACGGCACCTCCGGCACCATTGACGGCGAGCTCACCATCAAGGGAGTCACCCGCCCCGTTCAGCTGCGGATGGACTACCTCGGCCACGCCACCGACCCGTGGGGCAACGAGCGTGCCGTCTTCAGCGCGAGCTCGAAGATCAATCGCGAGGACTGGGGTCTCACCTGGAACATGCTTCTGGAAGCGGGCGGTCTGCTCGTGTCGAAGGAGATCACCCTCGAGATCGAGGTCGAGCTCATCCATCAAGCGTCGTGACCACAGACCTCGACAACCAGCTCGCCGCCCTCGAGCTCATCCGGCGGCGACTGGCCGACGACCTTCACCTCGCGGTTGCGATCACAACCGCTGACGGTAGACCCGATCCCCAGGTGTCGGTCGTCAACGTCGGCGTGCTTGACCATCCGGTGTCGGGCACGCCGGTGCTCGCCCTTGTCGCACGGCGCGGCGTCAAGCTGCGCAACCTCCGCCGCCATCGACGGCTC
>JBGTIA010000698.1:0-7501 GCA_041745835.1 Ilumatobacteraceae bacterium
ATCGACACCGCCCACGGCCATTCGGCCAACGTCGTGAAGGCGATCCAGCGGATCAAGGGCTCGTGGCCCGACCTCGCAGTGACCGCCGGCAACGTCGTCACCGAAGAGGGTGTCGAGGCGCTCGTCGCTGCAGGCGCCGACGCCGTCAAGGTGGGCGTCGGAGCCGGCTCGATCTGCACCACCCGTGTGGTGTCGGGCGCCGGCATGCCGCAGCTGTCGGCGATCTGGTTCACCGCCAAGCGAGGACGCGAACTCGGCATCCCGGTGATCGCCGACGGCGGCATCACGTTCTCCGGCGACATCGTCAAGGCGATCGTGGCCGGCGCATCGACGGTGATGCTCGGTTCGCTGCTCGCCGGCACCGAGGAGAGCCCCGGCGAGATGGAGCTGTTCGAGGGACGCCGCTACAAGAGCTACCGCGGGATGGGTTCGATGGGCGCCATGACCGGCGACAGCCAGGACCGCTACGCAACGGGCCAGTCGTCGGGCAGGACCGATGTGGGCGCCGGATCGAACAAGCTCGTCCCCGAGGGGATCGAGGGCCGCGTGCCGTACGCAGGCGCCCTCGGCGACGTCGCCTACCAACTCGTGGGCGGACTCCGCTCGGGCATGGGCTACGCGGGCGCAGCGACGCTCGAAGGGCTCCGCAGCGCCAGGTTCATGCGGGTCACCACTGCCGGCCGAGAGGAGTCGCATCCCCACGATGTGACGATCACCAAGGAAGCGCCCAACTACCAACGCTCCTGACCGCCTGCCCTGACCGCCTGCCCTGACCGCCCGGCGAGGCACCGACCCGATGGCCGGGCCGAACCACGTTCAGCCCGGCCGATGTCGGTGCGGTGCCTCACCCTTCGATGACGACCAGATCGTCGACCATGCCATTGACGAAGTGCGGCGGGCCACCGTCGACCTGAGGTGGACCGTCGCTGGTCGCTGCCGCTCCCAGGTACTCCTGAACGTCGGCGCCGGTGGGAATGGCGCACAGCAGCAGGTATCGACCGGGCTCGGCAAGCACACCGTCGCCGACGGCATCGATCTGCTCTCCGTCGGGCGCCGCAAGCAGGACCGCGGACGGCGGTCCGGCGCTCAGCACCTCCTCGAGTCCGGCAGTGACGATCTCGTCGACCGGACGGTTGTCGCCGTCGGCGAGCCGCACCGCGACCAGCTCGTGCAACTCGGTGTCCGATGCGTTCTCGATCTGCACCCGGGTGCCGGCGGCAACTTCGTCGGGGAGCTCGCCGAACGAGAAGTCGGTCAGCGTCACGTCGAGGACGCCGTCGGTCGCGTTGGCGTCGGGTTCGTCGCCGCAGGCTGCGCCCACGAACGGCACACACACGAACAGCGTGATCACTACCCGCTTCATCGTGCCACCTCCATGCGCTCGGTGAGGGATGCGAAATCGGCTGGACGCAGCACCGATCCGGCGAGTCCGACGACGGCTTCAAATGCCTCGGCCGGCGCGGCCGCACGCACTCCACCCAGGAGGCCGACACGGTCGTCGATGTTCATCGCGGGGAGCATGAACGCCAGGCTCCGTGCCATCTCGGCGGGTGGGATCGAGCCGACGATCGCACCATGCATCGCCGCGATCTCCTCGACGCCGATCAGGGATGAGAGCCGCTGCATCACGGTGCGCTCCTCGAGGTCGATGTGTGCGAGGTACGAGCTCGTGAATCGGGCGAGGTCGAGGTGGAGCAGTTGCAGGAGCCGGCGCTGGTCGCCTGTGTCGGAATCGACGGTGTCGACCGCGAGGTCGGTGATCGACGAGAACATGTGCTCCAATCGATCGTGGTCGTCGTTGATCTCGCTCGCCAGATCGGGCAGATGCCGTTCGAGGACGGGGTCGATGACGGCGTCCTCGTGGTGGGCGTGCGATTCGAGCACCGCGGCGACCGACAAGACGTGGTCGGCGAGCGCTGCGCGATCGCACCGGTCAGACGGGTCGACGCTGCCTGCCGTCGACGTGACGGAGAACAGCTCGGCGCGGATGCCCTTGTGGATGTCGCGGTAGAGGTCGACGGCCGGGATGCGGTACGCCGACTCGACGACGGGTGCCATGGGACTGATGGTGGTCATGGGTTCCTTTCCGTCGGCTCGACGATCGGGCCGACACCGACCATCGTGAACGGTCTGCAGCTGCGGCGTTCCTGAACTCTTCATACGTCGATCTGAAGAGTTCACTCATCTATCCTCAGAGATCGCTCAGCGAGGCTATGTGGCAGGGCAGTTGTGGGAGAGCTGGTGTGGGAGAACTGGTGTGGGAGAGCTGGTGTGGGAGAGCTGTGGCGGGAGAGCTGTGGTGACGTTCGCGACGGAGTTGGAGACAATCTTGGAAGCCGGTGCGGGACTCGTCGTCGGGACGGTCTCTGCCGAGGGCGTTCCTCGCGCCGACCGTGCGTGGGCAGCGTCGGTCGTCGACGCCGGGAACCGCCGGATCCGGTTCGTGATGAGCGCCGACAGCGACGCCGTCGTCGACAACCTGCAGTCCGGCAGCGTGTCGTTGACCGGTGCGCACGTGCGCACCTATCAGTCCGTACAACTCAAGGGTCGGCCGGTGGTCGTCGAGGCTCCGACTGCGTCCGACGTGGAACTCGCGCGCCTCCAGAGCGAGGCCTTCTTCACGGCCGTGCACCACATCGACGGCAACCCCATGGAGTTGCTGCGCCGGATGCTGCCACACGAGATGGTGGCGGTGGAGATGATCGTCGAGGAGTCTTTCGACCAGACGCCCGGGCCGACAGCGGGCACAGCACTCACCGGGGCGATCGATGGATGAACTCGGCCTTCCCGACATCGAACGCTGTTTCGGGGGCGCAATCCCGGCGGTGCTGGCCACGGCGTCGGCCGAGGGCGTCGTGAACGTCACCTACCTCTCGCGAGCTCATCAGGTGGACGACGAACGCGTGGCCGTGTCGAACCAGTTCATGTCGAAGACGTCGCGCAATCTGGCCGACAACCCTCGCGCCAGCCTGCTGCTGATCGACCCGTTGACGCACGACGAATACCGCTTGTCGCTCGTCTACGAACGTACGGAACGTCGAGGGCCGGTCTTCGACCGTTTGCGGGCCGACATCGAGGCGCTGGCGGTGCTCGAGAACATGCAGGACGTGTACCGCCTTCGCGCCGCCGACGTGTTTCGGGTGACGGCCATCGAGCAGAACCCACCCAATCCGTCGGGATCGTTGGCGACCGACCCGCCCGCAGCGCACCACCAATCGGCGGAGTTGACGGGCCTCGCCGAGCTCGCCATCTGCATCGGACGGGCAGGCGACCTCGACATGCTCGTCGAGATGGCGTTGACGGCGCTCGACCGGCTGCTGGGGTACCGCCACACGGTGTTGCTCCTCCTCGACGAGAGCGGCACCCGGCTGTACACGATCGGCAGCCACGGCTTCGACGAACAAGGCATCGGAGCCGAGGTCCCCCTGGGCACGGGCCAGATCGGTCTCGCGGCGGAGCGTTGCGAGCCGATGCGCATCGGCGGACTGCGCCAGATGAAGAAGTACGCACGCTCGATCCGCACGAGCTACGAGCGGACCGGCATGGGTCCGGGGCACGAGCTTCCGATCGTCGAAGTCGACGGTGTGGAGAGCCGGATCGTGGTTCCGGCGATGGCGCGCGGCGAGCTGATCGGCGTCCTGGTCGCGGAGAGCCGACGGGCGGTCGCGTTCGGCGTGGCGGACGAACACGTTCTGGGCGTCGTGGCGACGTTGCTCGCCGGTGCGGTAGAGCACCTCCGAGCGGCCGACCGTGAGGAGTCCGAGGGGCTCGACGTGGGAACGCCCGTCGAATCGCACTCCATCGACCGTACGGACAGCGAGTTGGCGGTCCGGTTCTTCCCGGTCGACGGCAGCGTCTTCCTGGACGGCAACTATCTCATCAAGGGGGTGGCGGGCCGGATCCTGTGGTCCCTGCTGCAGCAGTACAGTGCCGACGGCCGGACCGACTTCACCAACCGTGAGCTGCGCCTCGATGCCAGCCTCGACCTTCCGGGGTTCAAGGACAATCTGGAGAACCGGTTGATCCTGTTGAAGCGACGTCTCGACGAACGTGAGGTCCCGATCCGCTTGGAGAAGACCGGTCGGGGACGCTTCCGCCTCGACGTGGTCGCCCTCCCCCGCCTCGAGTCCGTCGGATGACCAGAGCCTCAGTGTGAGTGACGTGCGGGTTCGGGCGGTGGTGCACGGTCGTGTCCAGGGCGTCTTCTATCGCAACAGCTGTCGGGCCCAGGCACAACGGCTCGGCGTGCGAGGGTCGGTTCGCAATCGCGCGGACGGCACGGTCGAAGTGGTCGCAGAGGGTCCACGGGACAAGGTCGACCAGCTCCTGACGTGGTGTCGGGAAGGTCCGCCCGGTGCAACTGTCACGAGCCTCACCGTGGCCGACGAGCTCCCCGCCGCCGAGCGCTCGTTCCGCATCGAATACTGAACGGAATTGCTCGCCGGGCCCTCACCGAACCCGAAATCTGCGCCGTTCCAGCCGCTGAGCGGGCAAATCCGCGCAAGTTTCGGGCAGTTCGGCTCAGAGATCGAGGTGGGAGTGGTCGGGGTCCACCACGGGAAGCCCAGCGCCGATCCACGCACGGATTCCGCCGATCAGATCGCCGACGTCGGTGAAGCCGAGATCGAGCAGGCTTGCGGCAGCCAGCGATGAGCTGTACCCGCCGTTGCACACCAACACGAGCGGCTGAGCGAACGATGACACTGCAGCGTGTCGGTACCCGTTGGCGGGATCGAGATGCCACTCGACGACGGTGCGCGGCACGTGGATCGAACCCTCGATCACCCCGAATCGATCGCGATCAGTGGCCGTGCGGGTGTCGACGACGATCGGAGTGTCAGGGTCCGCCAGGCGGGCGGCGAGTTCGAGTGGAGCGACTCGTGCGATGCGGGATCGTGCGTGGAAGACCTTGTCGTGGATGGTCGTCCGGTCGGTGCGACGACACCAGGTGATGTCCGCTCCCTCGACCGCGACACGGTCGACGTCGTGGAGATCGAACCGAGCGGCGGCCTCGCCGTCGACCATCAACACGACGTCGCCACCGGGAACGACGTGCTGGACGGCGCAGTGCACCACCGCCGCGACGTTCTGCACGGCATCGAGCGGCTCGACGATCACCAGCGGGTAGCGGCGGGGCAACTGGATGCTCGGCCAGTCCCCGATCACCGCCTCGACGTGTGTCCCACGGTCGCGCAGTCCTCTCGCGACGACGGACTGACCGCCGCCGAGTGCGAGTGCGTCACCGCAGTGCGAGAGCTGTTCGAGCAACGCGTCGAGCGGGTTCACCGTGCCGAGCATAGGGAGGGTGCCCTCAGTGGCAGCGCCGCGCGTCAGGCGAGCTTCTCGACGAACGCCTCGAGCTGGCGCAGGTTGCGACACTCGTAGACGCCGTCGGTGTGCGTGCCGTACTCGCCGACGATCGAGTCGCCGGTGTTCCAGTAGCTGCGCGGCTCGGGGTTCAACCAGTAGACGTGGCGCGCCTTCTGGGCGATCTCCTTCACCACCCACGCCTGGCTGGCGTGGTAGTTGTTCCGGGCGTCGCCGAGCAGCAGCACGGTCGACTTGGGGCCGATGTCCTTGCCGTAGCGCTCCCAGAACACCTCGAACGCGTGGCCGTAGTCGGAGTGGCCGTCGACCCACACGACGTCGGCCTCGGTGTTGACACGATGGATCGCCTCGGTGATGTCCTCGGTGGCCTTGAAGTAGTCGGTGACCTCGTCGACGCCGTCGATGAACACGAACGAGCGCACCTTCGAGAACTGGTTCTGGATCGCGTACACCAGCATCAGCGTGAAGCGGGCGAAGGCCGCCACCGATCCGGAGATGTCGGCGACCACGATCAGTTCGGGCTTGGCAGGGCGCGGGTACTTGAACTTCGGCTCGGCCGGCACACCGCCGTAGCTCCGCGAGTGGCGCACGGTGTTGCGGAAGTCGAGTGGGCCCTTGCGCCCGTGACGGCGCTTGCGGGCCAAGCGGGCGGCGAGCTTGCGGGTCAACGGATACAGCGACTTCTTCAGCGCCTGCATCTCGTCGCGCGAGGCGTGCATGAACTCGACGTCCTCGGGCAGCGGCTTGCGAAGTGTCTTGGCCATTGCTTCGGCACCGCGATCGGCGACCAATCGGCGACGGATCTCGGCCTCGATCTCGCCCTTGAACTTCTCGATGCGGTCCTCGAACTCCTCCTTCTCGAGACGTTCCTCGAGCGGTGTGAGGTCGCCGTCGGCCTCCTGCCGGGCCTGATCCATCATCTTCTCGAGCATGCCGTCGAGGTCGAGATTGCGAAGGGTGCGATACAGGTAGTACGTGCCTCCGACGGGACGGCCCGGTTCCATGCCGGCGAAGCGCTGCACGGACTGCTTCGCCATCGCGCGCACCATGCCCTGGTCGCCGTTCATCAACGCCGACATCAACATCTGAGCGATCTCTTCGGGCGTGAGGCTCTCGAGCCCGCCGGCGCCGCCGCTGCCCTCCTGCTTCTGCTGCTCCTGCAGCTCCCGCCAGAGTTCGTCGATGTCGGTGTCGTCGTCGCCCTGGACGAGTTTGTACTCGGGACCACGAAGGCTGAAGTACACCTCGAACACGGTCTCGAAACTGCGCCAGTGGGCGTGGTTCTTGATCAAGGTCGCGCCGAGCGCGTACTTGAACGCCTCGCGATCCTCGATCGGGATGTGCTGCACCGCCTCCATGGCATCGAGGTTCTCCGTCAGGCTGACCGGCAGCCCGGCATTTCGGAGTTCGACGACGAAGCCGTTGAGGAGATCGAGCATCAGACGATCACTCGTCGACGGACAGCTCTTTGGCCGCCTTGGCGATGTCGGTCTGGTACTTGAGCAGCACGTGCAGGGTGTCCTTCGCCGTCTGCTCGTCGATGTTGTCGATGTTCAACAGCAGCAGCGTGCGAGCCCAGTCGAGCGTCTCCGACACGCTGGGCGCCTTCTTGAGATCGAGCTGCCGGATCGAGCGGACGATGCGTGCGACCTGGTCGGCGAGGTGCTCGGAGATGTCGGGCACCTTGGCGAGCACGATTGCCTTCTCACGCTCGAGCTGGGGGTAGTCGACGTGGAGGTAGAGGCAACGCCGCTTGAGGGCTTCGGAGAGCTCACGGGTGTTGTTCGACGTCAGGAACACCAGCGGGATCTGCGTGGCGGTGATCGTGCCGAGCTCGGGGATCGAGACCTGGTAGTCGGACAGGATCTCGAGCAGCAGCGCCTCGGTCTCGACTTCCACGCGGTCGACCTCGTCGATCAGCAGCACCACCGGATCGGTGGCCGTGATCGCTTCGAGCAACGGACGAGTCAGGAGGAACTCGTCGGAGAAGATGTCGTCCTTGATCTCGGTCCAGTCCTCGCCCTGTTCGCCACGTTCGGTCTGGATGCGCAGCAGCTGCTTCTTGTAGTTCCACTCGTAGAGCGCTTTGCTCTCGTCGAGGCCCTCGTAGCACTGCAGACGGATCAGGCGGGCGTCGGTGATCTCGGCGATCGACTTCGCCAGCTGCGTCTTG
>JBGTIA010000699.1:0-3403 GCA_041745835.1 Ilumatobacteraceae bacterium
AGCGACAGCACGCCGGCGCCGTACTTGCCGGCGAGCTTGGCCCCCGACGGCGATGCCACGGCGGCCACCGCCACGTCGAAGAGCGGGTCGGAGTATGGCCGCAGGTGGAGACGGGCGTCCCGCAGTGTGAGCCTGTCCGAACTGTGGCTGATCGGCTCGTCGGAGGTGAGGAGGTGCATCACGATCTCCATGTACTCCTCGAGCATCGGGCGCATCTGCGTCGGCTCGAGGCCGAGCATCGCGGCGTCGGTGGGCAGGGCGCCGGGGCCGACGCCCAACATCACACGACCACGCGTGAGGTGGTCGAGCAACACGATGCGCTCGGCCACCCACAACGGGTTGTGGTACGGCAGCGACACCACTCCGGTGCCGAGCTTGATGTGCTCGGTGCGCGCAGCCGCCGCCATGATGAAGATCTCGGGTGATGCGATGATCTCGCTGCCCGCCGAGTGGTGTTCGCCGATCCACGCCTCGTCGAAGCCAAGCCGGTCCAGATGCTGGATCAGCTCGAGGTCGTACTCCAGCGACAGGGTCGGATTGTGCTCCGGTGGATGGAACGGAGCCATGAACGTGCCGAATCTCATGCGCATTGCTGAGGTCCCCTCTCTCAGATGTCGATTCCCCCTACCGCAACAGTACGCAACGCACGCATCGCGTCGATCACGGGAGCCTGGCACCTCGTCTGGGAGGCACACGGACACGAAGCCTCACCCCCCGGAGAGGGCCTGCATCAACCGAGAACCATGAATCCTCGAGGCGGCGGCCTTCATCGTCTCCTCGACGTAGTGCGTAGTGTTCGGGCATGGCCGACCGAGCGACACCGAACTTGCCGTCGCGTGACTTCGCCGTCACGTCAGACTTCTTTGCCGGGCTCGGCTTCGTCGAGCAGTTCCGTGACGACGGATGGATGATCCTCGCCAGAGGCGACCTCGTGCTGGAGTTCTTCCCGTTTCCCGATCTCGACCCGGCGACGAGCTCGTTCGGGAGCTGCTTCCGTCTCGACGACCTCGACACCTTCTACAACGCCTGCGTCGCCGCCGGCGTCCCCGAGACCCGCAGTGGCTGGCCACGGTTACACGCTCCCGAGCTGGAGGATTCGGGTCTGCGGATTGGCGCTCTGGTCGATCCCGACTGCTCGCTGCTGCGTCTCATCGCGAATCCCTGATTGCGCCAGTCCGGGTCGGAACAGAGTGCGCCACGACGATGCCAGAACCTTCGCGGCCCGTTCGACATCGCGACGCTCGCCACTTCTCCGTTCCCGTCAACGCCTGACCGGGCTTCAGGAATCCAACCACCAAGCCTCGGCGACAAGCTCGGCGATCAGCACCTCAGTGAGGAGCGATACCAGCGGATCGTCATCATGGGGATGGCGCACCTCGACTTGGGCGCCCGGGAACGGGCCGCCGACGGACACGACCGTCGAGCGTCGTAGCGTGAGCCAGTCGGCGGCCGCTGCATCGAAACGGGAACCAGCGAAAACCAAGGCTCGGTAGTCGAGCGTCTTGGCAAGGTACACATCCACATGGCTCCAGTCACCCGTCTCGCACCCATCGGCGCGCCGTCGAGGTCCCTCGCGCACCATCAGTGCTCCTTGCAAGGCAGACGACAACCGCTCGAAGGGCGCCAGCATCCAGACACCATCGGGTGAGTCGAGCGCGTCGATCACCGCCGGTCGCCACCGGTCCACCGTGTCGAGAAGTTGGGTTGTAGCCGTCGCCGCGGATTTCAGCACCCGTGCGATTTCGGGTCTCCCGGTGAGCTGCGCCTCCAGCACCAACAGCGCCGCCAGAGTGTGGCGATAGCTCCGGCACGCGACCCCGCCGGTCTCCTTGCCGGCGCGCATGTCGACCACATGATCCGCCCGTGCGCTCAGCGGGGATGGGTCGGTGTTGGTGAGTGCGATGACGTGGCTCACACCGAGGTGTGGCTCGATCGCGCTCAACGTCTCGATCGACGATCCGGTGGCCGATACAGCCACGACCAGCATGTCGGGTGACGGTGGCCAGGTCACTTCGGCGGACGCCGGTTCGGCGACTGCGTCGAACCCGGCGATCCTCAGCCGATGAGCAGCGACCGACGCCGCATACCACGACGACCCCATGCCGATCAGGAGGATCCGCCGGGGCGGAGAGGTGAGCGTCCAGGAGAGCTGGCCGGCCACCACGGCGCCCGCCATGTCGATGAGCGTCGTCGGAATCAGTTCGAGGTCAGCTCTGAATGCGCGAGGGTCCACTCTCCACTCCCTCTTGGTGGGCGCCTTGGTGGCCACCGACAGACCCGGACCCGTCGGGTTCAGGGAACATCGAGCGAAGGGTGGCCGACGGCGCATACGCCCAGTGCGGAAGGTGGCGTGCGGCGTACACGAGCTCGTGCAGTTCCTGGGCGACCTGAAGCGCCAGGAGCAGCCGGTCGTCGAGCAGAGACGAACGCCCCGCGTCCGCCAGCGTCGTGCGATACGCGGCCAACGCTGCCGCTTTCGCATTCCCAATGAGCGTCTCGAGCTCGACGGCACGCTCGGGACGTCGACGCTGAGCCACCCTGCCCGCATGATCGATCGACTGCACGAGCGACGCGACGTCGACCGCCGCAGGGCGTGCGAGGTGCCGCTGGCGGTGGTCGATCAACGGATTGCCGTCGAAGTCGGTGACCACCATCCGCTCGCTCGAGCGCAACACCTGTCCCACGTGGAGATCACCATGCAGGAGCATGGCCGGGGTATCGCACTGCGATGCTTCGCCGGCGGCGGAAGGAGCAGAGACGGAGGCCAGAGCGTCGGTGAATACCTCGCGCATCAGCGAGGTACGGGCGCGTAAGTCGTCGGCGGCTGCACCGTCGACGACTGCGGCAGCCTCGTCGAGCAGCGACACACAACGGCTCAGTTCCACGGCCGGGTCGACAGCCAAGACAGGGTCAGCGATGATCGCTGACGGTGTCGTGAGCGCAAGATGCAGCCGACCAGCGAGCGAACCCAGCGCGAGGGCGCTCGAGAGCAGCGCCGGCTCTCCCCACCGCTCGCTCGCCGGGTCTCGAGCTCCCTGATCCGCCGCGGTCGTGAGGTCGTTGACGAACCAGTCCCACCCGTCGAGCGCCCCGACGACGTACTCCGACACGCTGGCACGCACATGACCGTCGGTGACCTCCGCTGCGAAGAACTCGGGCATGTCGGTGAACCCCACCGCCGCCAGGTGCTTCAGTACCCGGATACCCGGATGCGGGACTGGCACGCTGGGGACGAACCACTTCACGATGACCGACTCGTCCACCACCACGCTGCGATTGGTCTGGTCGACCGTCACGGGACGTTCGGCGCCCGACGACACGAGCGCCGCGGCGAACCGGCGGGCGAGGTCAGCCGACGCACCGGGCAGCGGCCAGGTCGTGCCGCCCGGGGTCGACGTCATGC
>JBGTIA010000700.1:0-3434 GCA_041745835.1 Ilumatobacteraceae bacterium
GAACCGGCAAGACCACTGCGCTTGCGCCCGCGGTCGAGCAGCTCCGACTCGAGGGACGAGCGGTGTTCGGGGTGGCGCCCTCGGCAGCGGCCGCCGAGGTGCTCGCGATTGAGACCGGAGTCGAGGCTGACACCGTCGACAAGTTGTTGATCGAGCACAACTTGGCGAGAAGGCCCGACCATCGCTTCGACCTGCCCGCGGGAGCGACGGTGATCGTCGACGAAGCCGGCATGATCCCCACCGCCAAGCTTGCGGAACTCGCAGCCCTCGCCGACCAACGCTCCTGGCGTGTCGTGCTCGTCGGTGATCCACTCCAGTTCTCGGCCGTCGGCCGAGGCGGAATGTTCGGCCTCACCGTCGACACGTTCGGGGCGATCGAGCTCGACAGCGTCACTCGCTTCACCCACGCATGGGAGCGCGACGCCAGCCTCCGACTCCGCCGCGGGGACGTCGATGTTGTCGACATCTACGACGCCCACGAGCGCGTGCGCGGCGGCCCGTCCACGCAGATGGGGCGCAAGGCCATCCACGAGTGGTGGAGACAGCGGCAAGCCGGCGCCGAGGTGCTGCTGATGGCGCCGACGAACGAAACCGTCGCCGTGCTCAACGAACGAGCCCAGCTCATCCGCATCCACGCCGGCGAGATGGACCCGGACGGTCGACACGCCAGGATCGCAGGTGGGCGGGTCTTCGTCGGCGACGAGATCGCCACACGCCACAACGGCCGTCGCCTGCGCACCGACCGCGGCGACATGGTCCGCAACCGAGCGACGTGGACCGTCGATCGAATCGGCAGCGACGGCTCGCTCGTCGCCACCGGCCGCAACGGCACCGTCCGCCTTCCGGCCAGCTACGTGACCGAGCACGTCGAGTTGGCATACGCCACCACCGGCATGGGCGCTCAAGGTCGCACCGTCGACGTCGGCATCCTGTACCTCGACCACCCGACCGACGTCCGTAACATCTACGTACCGCTCACACGCGGCCGCTCGAGCAATGTTGCCTTCGTTGCCACGACGGGCGAGGACACCGCCGTGGACGTGCTGAGCCGGTGCCTCACCACCGACTGGATCGACCTGCCCGCCCACACCCTCCGAGCCGAACTCACGGGCAAGCTCATCCGCCCTCCGTCAGCGTTGAACGGCCAGCAGCTCCGCCAGTTGTTCGGCGAACGGTACGACCTCCGGACAGGCAAGGCCGACGATGCGAGGTTCAAGGAGGTCGATAAGGCGATCTGGCACGACATCCATCTGCGAGCCCATCGTCTGCGCCTCCAAGAGCCGGACTGGGCGATCGAGCAGCTCGGCCCGATGGAGGAGACGGCCGGCATGCGCCGACTCTGGGGGATCTTCGCCGCCCACCTCGAGCAGCACCATGTCGCCTACAGCGACGTGATCGACCACGAGGACGCGTACGAGTCGCACTGCGCCCTGGTCGAGGACATCGTCGACCAGATGCAGGAACGTGAGTCGGTCTCCGTGGGCATGTCCATCGACATGTGAGTCGCAGTCATGGCCTGGCGTAGCGGGGCCGCACTAGCCTGACGCTGTGAACGCACGATCGGTCGCCTTGCGGGACGAGCTTCTGGCCCTTCCACTGGACGAGCGCGCCGAGTTCGCAGCGGAACTGCTGGCCAGCCTCGACGATGAGGACAGCTTGGACGACCCAGCCGAGGTCGAACTCGCATGGGGCGACGAGTTGTCGCTCCGCTCGGAGCAGATCGCGACGGGGTCCGTTGCGACAGTTGGCTGGGACCAGGTGCTCGAACGGGTTGCCGACAGCCGCCGGATGCGGTGAACGTCCGCGTTGAGTTCCACCCGCTCGCCGTCGACGAGATCGCCAGCGCGGTGGACTGGTACGAGCGACAGCGCAGCGGTCTCGGGATGCGCTTCCTCGACGTCGTCGAGACGACAGTGAATCGAGCGAGCGGTTCCCCGCGAATCGGCACGCCGGTCGTGGCTGACCGGCAGGGGAGCGTGTCGCTGCGAGCGATGTCCCTGGGCGGATTCCCGTGGACGTTGGCGTACGAGGTCGTCGGCGAGTCGATCGTCGTTCTTGCGGTGTTTCACCAACGGCGACTTCCCAACTACTGGTTGGAACGTTCCGAGTAGCGGAGTGGCCCGAGGATCGAATCCATCCAAGATTTCATCCAAGAAACTCACCGGAACATCTTGGATTTGTCCGGTACTCGACGGACACGCAAGTCGCGAACAACCTGCTCAGCGGTATCGTCCGGTACTCGACGGACACTCGAGCGGCTACTCATAATCCGTCGGTCGTGGGTTCGATGCCCACCCGCCCCACCACCAGCCGCGCGTCGGCACGACGGCAACGACCTTCGTTGCGTCGGCGACCACCGCCAGCCCCCCGCCCAGACGGACCGAGCGTCACACCCTCCGGCTCCGAACGGCTCGCTGGCTCTGTCGGGTAAGCCGGACGATGAAGCGGATCGCGCCGTCGAGAGGGAACCGCACCAACGCCTCAACGGTTGTCCACTCCGGGGTGGGGTATCCCGGCGGGGTGATCTCGCAACCGGATGTCGTTTTGGGCGACCGCTATGTGCTGATTCGCCAGATCGCCGTCGGCGGGATGGGCGAGGTGTGGGAAGCGACTGACTCGCTGCTCGACCGCCCTGTGGCGGTCAAGATCTTGAAGGACGAGTTCCGCTCCGCATCGACGTTCCTCGCTCGCTTCCGAGCCGAGGCACGTCACGCCGGCCAATTGAGCCACACCGGCATCGCCACCGTGTACGACTATGGCGAGACGCCTGACGTGGCGTTCCTGGTCATGGAGTTGGTCCGTGGGCAACCGCTGTCGGATCTGATGGCGGAGCAGACCGACCTGTCGACCATGACCAAATTGTCGATCCTCCGTCAGGCTGCCGACGCGCTGCACGCTGCGCACGAGGCCGGAGTCGTCCATCGCGACGTGAAGCCGAGCAATCTCATGATCCGAGACGACGGCACCGTCAAGGTGACGGACTTCGGCATCGCGCGAGCGCTGAGTTCTGCACCGCTCACCGACCATGGCCAGATGATCGGCACGCCCGCGTACGTTTCGCCGGAGCAAGCGGTTGGCGAACAGGTGACCGGGTCGAGCGACATCTACTCGCTGGCGGTGGTCGCCTACGAGCTGTTCGCCGGCCGTCCGCCATTCGAACGCGACACGCCGCTCGGGCTCGCCCTTGCGCACGTCAACGACCCGCTCCCTCGGCTGCCGAATTCGGTCCCGAGGCGCATCGCCCAGGTCATCGAGTCGGCGCTGGCGAAGGACCCGTCGGAGCGACCGCCGTCGGCTGCACACTTCGCAGGGCAGATGCGACAGGAGATGGCGGCGATGCAGGCGTCAGCGACGCCGGTGGTTCCGACACGCCAGGACCAGGCGCCCGCGCTGACCGTCGTCATGCCGTCGACGAGCGGTCCGGTTGCAGGTCG
>JBGTIA010000701.1:0-8422 GCA_041745835.1 Ilumatobacteraceae bacterium
CCTGCTGGCACCTGGGCGGCGTCGGGGACGGTGGACCGCCAGTCGGGGCGCTCGTCGGCGTAGACCACATCGCCCCGGCGGCGCCAGTAGAAGCAGAGCGCGATACCGAACAGCGTCAGCGAGTAGAAGAACCAGTCGAGCGCCGTCTTGGAGTAGGTGAACTTCACCTCGTTGTCGGTCGGGATGACCACCATGAAGTTTGGCGCCGCCCGATACGGACCCTCGGCTCCCTCGACCTTCCACGTCGGGAAGTAGCTGACTCGAACGAGCACCGGAACACCCACCTGGTCGACCTCGAAACTGATCGACTGCTGCTGGATGTCGACGTTGCTGACCGTGACCGGATCGAGCTCGACGACGTCGATCGTCTCGGTCGGAGTCACGTAGTCGACGTTGCGGCTGCGGTCGTCGGGTTCACCGACACGTGCACCGAGATCGATCTCGACCGGCACCCGCTGCCACGACTCGGGTCCGTCGTCGGCCGGGATCGCCGGCCACTCGACCTGGCGCTGGAACCAGCTCGTGCCGACCTCGAGGTTGCGCTCACGCTGGTCACCCCCGCGTCCCTCGACCACGACCGGCTGCACGGTGAGGGCTTGCACGATGCTGGCGCCGCCCAGTTCGTAGATGTCCCACGGACCCGACGTCGTGACGAACTCGAGGTCGCCCTGGGCCGCCGCTTCGGTCTTCGCTTCGGGTGTGCGGACCATGAGGTAGCGCACACCGAGGTCGCGCATGTGCTGCACGCCGACTGCGGCGTCATTGTTGACGTAGCGCAATTGACGCACTGGATTCGACGACTGCTTGGACACGGCCGCCGCCGTGAGGAAGTGGTACGGCGTGGTTCCGGAGGCCTCGAAGAACAGGCCCTCCATCGACCCGATACACCCGTCGGTCCAGTGTGGCAACAGCATCAACGCCATCGTCGTGCCGTACTCGCCGTTGTCGCCGTTGTTCTCCCACAGCGCCCGGCCACACCCTCGTTCCTGGCCGATGTCACCCATCGTGGTGACCAGTTCGTTGTACTCCGGGTACTTCGGACGGCCCTCGTAGCCTCGCATGTTGTAGCGGGTCCACCCATCGGCGACCGCCCGCCCCGACTCGGGACCCTTGCGCAACGGCCCCCACGAATAGACCGACGTCTCGCCGTCGGTCACCCGGCCACCGCCCGGAAGCGTCTCGTACATCCAGCCGAACACGAGGAGACACGACAGCGTGATCGCTCCGGTGGCCACTGCTCCCTCGATCACGGACAGCTGCGACGACGCGCGTCGGTCTCGCGCTGCGTTGACGAGCCACGTGATCAGCTCGAGCGCGCCGATCACCATCAAGAGGTAGCGGGTGAGGTAGACGAACGGAAGCAGGCGCGGGTTCCACAGCAGCCCGATGCCCGGCAGGCTGTCGCGGGTGAGGTAGACGAGCGCCACGAACGTCAGACAGATCAGCCCGATCGCGGTCCCCGTCAGGTGCCGACGCAGCACCATCGCCACGAACCCGACGATCGCCAACGCGGTGATGATGAAGTCGAGCGGCGCAGCGAGCGGGAAGAACATGTCCCAGAACGAGTCCTCTGCTCCTTCGGGCCGGAAGCCGTACTTCATGTCGGTCATGAACTCGTGGCCGAACAGGAACGGTCCGACCCACCACGCCGACAACAGCAGCGTGGTCACGCCGGTGGTCACTGCGAAGACCAGCCGGCGCCGGTCGAGCCAGACGAGGCACAGGATGATGGCGCTGACGGCCACGAAGATCAGCACGATGCCGTGCGACACCGCGGCGAGCGACAGGATGACGGCTGTCCACACACGGAATCGGCCGGTGCGCAAGCCGTGCGCCAGCAGGCCGAGGCCCAGCATTGCGAGGGTGAGCGCGATCGAGAACGAGTACTCCCCCGCCATCGTCGACTTCACGTTTCCGCCGTAGATCGAGAAGCTCTCGTCGAGCAGGAAGCACAACGCAGCGACGGAGAACAGCTCTGGGATCGGGTGCCGGAAGCCGGCGAGCCGGCCGAACGCCCAACACGCCAGCGGGAACAGCAACAGCCCGGAGATCGCGACCAACTTGAACGCCACGCCGTACGGCAGGATCACGTCGAGGGCCACGATGGCGAGCGCCGGGATCACCATGTAGAAGCGGTACAGCGGAAGACCGCCGTACCAGTCCATGCTCCACCCGGACAGCTGGAAATTCGGGAGGAAGTGGTCGCGCAGGAACGCCGGGGCCCAGACGTGCGCGCCCATGTCGCCGCCCGTCGGCGTCGTGTCGTCGAAGATCAGATCGCGCGCCGGCGACAGCGGGTTGATGTGGACGACCATCATCATCACGACGGTCGTCGCGACGAGGGTGGCCGATGTGACGAGGACTTGCACGATCCGTTCCGTGCTCCACGGCCGCTTCCACCAGGCACTCGGCCTGCGGAACACCCGAGCGACGCCACGGTGGGCGAACGACGGGGTCGGCGCAGGCGTGGCGTCGTCGGACGCTGCGTCGCCCTCGGCAGGAGCGCCGTCCTCGAACTCCCGGTCGAACCAGTCGCCGAACTCGTCGCCGTCGGCGATCTCGCCCCGGTGCGATGACGCGACGTCGGCAGCGCGCGTGTCGTCGCTCATCGAGGGCGCTCACCGATCGGCATCAGGTGGACCATCATGGCAAATCGGAACGTGGCGGCGTCGTCACAGGACCAGCAGCAGACCGGTGAGGTTGAAGCCGACATGCGTGGTGATCGCTGGTCCGAGGCGCCGTGCGCGCAAGGCCATCCAACCGAGAATCAGACCGAACACGAACAGACCGGGGAATTCCACCGGTCGGAAGTGCACCGAGGCGAAGATCAGGGCGACGACGACCAGCACCACGCCCTCGTTGAAGCGATCGGCGAGGGAACGCTGCAGGAGTCCTCGATAGAAGAGCTCCTCGACGACGGGCGCACCGATCACCACCACGGCCACCACCAGCATCGTCGAGGCGCCCCCGGCACGGTCGACGAGGTCCTGGGCGTTCTCGGTGAGGCGATCCTGGGTGAACGTGTCGGGCCACAACGCTTCCAGCGGTAGGTACACGACCCGGATCACCACCAACTGGGCAATGGCACCGACGGCGAGTCCGAACAGGTCGACCCAACGGAACGAGACCCCGTAATCGGCGATCATGCTGCCGGAACCGGATCGTTGCGACGCGATCCACATCCCGATGAGATACGACGCCCATGCACCGCTCAACGCAACGGCCAGCACGCCGAACGACACCTCCGTGACTGCGTCGCCGTCACCCAGGGCGACGAGGATCAGCGACGAGACCAGCTGAGCGACGACCCACGCGCCGACGAACGTGGCCACCGCGGTCGACGCGTCGATGGGACGCGGGGCCGCCGAGGGCAGGAAGCCACCGGAGAAACCGAAATCGGTGCGAGCACGAGAGCGCGCGAAGCCGGCCACGATGTCCGACGCTACCCGTCGCGGCCGACGGCGCAGCCGCGCCAACCGTCACGAGCGATGAGCGAGAGAACGCCATCCGGGCGGTTCGCTCATCGCTTCGAGCGCCTGGGCGGGGGTGATGAGCGAGAGAACGCCGTCCGGGCGGTTCGCTCATCGCTCGGGCGTGGTGACGGGAGGTAACGGGAGGGGAGGGGCGCTAGACGGCGATGAGGGTGTGTTGACCGAAGCGGCGATCGTCGAGATACCAACCGGCGGGGACCGAGAGGCGGCCTGCGTGACGATCGCACAGGTCGTACGCATGGGGATCGCGCTCGGACGTCAACTCGTCGAGCCACACCTGCGAACGGCCGTAGTGGTAGGTCAGCGTGACCGCAGCGCGTTCAGCGCATCCGGTCCGTGAACACTGGCGCACCCCGACCGCAGCCCGTTCCATGCGATGCATGCTCCAACGCTAGATCGCTGGGCGCCGGCGGTGGCGGATACCGTTACCCACTGCGCCATCCACTGCGCCATCCACCGCGCCATCCACCGCGGCGTCGAGTCGTCAGCACGACCTGGCATCGACCTCGATCCTGCGTAGCATGGATCCATGAACGATCTGCCGCCGCCCCCTCCACCTCCGCCTCCCGGCCGCGGTCGGAAGCGCTCCGACGATCCCACCGATCGGCGCCACGGTGAACGGCCGACGGCCGACAAGAACCCCTCGTCCAACAAGAAGGCCAACCAGGTCAACGCTGACGGCACGCCTGCAAGCGGTCGCGGTCCGGGCAGCTGGCCCCGTTGGACCATCTGGGTGTTGGTCGGCGTGCTCGCGGCTGCCTTCCTCGTCCCGAGCCTGTGGCCGAGCGACAGTGGCGAGTCCCTGGAGTACTCCGAGTGGCGCACGCAGGTGGTCGAAGGCAACATCGCCACGGCCGACATCAACGCCTCCGGCAAGATCACTGGAGAATTCACCAACGGCGACGAGTACTCGACCTCCGGCGGCGGCCCCCGCGGCGTGTCCGAGGCCGACGAACAGCTGCTGATCGACAACGACGTGGCGTTCAAGTTCACGCCTGCCAGCAGCAACTGGCTGCTCGGCGTCCTGTCGATCTTCCTGCCGGTGATGCTGATCATCGGGTTCTTCGTGTGGATGCAGCGACGCGCGCAGGGCCAGATGGGCGGCGTGATGTCGATCGGCAAGAGCAAGGCCAAGGCCTACGACGCCGACCGTCCGTCGACCACCTTCGACGACATCGCCGGGTACGCCGGCGTCAAGCAGGAGATCACCGAAGTCGTCGACTTCCTGCGCATGCCCGAACGCTTCCGCGAGATCGGCGCCCGGGTCCCCAAGGGGATTCTGCTCGTCGGCCCTCCCGGCACCGGCAAGACGCTGTTCGCACGTGCAGTCGCCGGCGAAGCCGGTGTCGGCTTCCTCAGTGTCACCGGCTCGGACTTCATGGAGATGTTCGTCGGTGTGGGCGCGAGCCGGGTCCGCGACCTCTTCCAGCAGGCCCGCCGCATGGGCAAAGCGATCATCTTCGTCGACGAGATCGACTCGATCGGTCGCAAGCGCGGGGCCGGCCTCGGCGGAGGCCACGACGAGCGCGAGCAGACCCTCAACCAGATGCTCGCGGAGATGGACGGCTTCGAGACCTCCGAGGGCATCGTCATCATGGCGGCCACCAACCGGCCCGACATCCTCGACCCGGCGCTCCTGCGTCCCGGGCGCTTCGACCGCCAGATCGTGGTGCCGTTGCCGGAGTCGACCGAGCGCAAGGCGATCCTCGAGGTGCACAGCCGCGACAAGCGCATGGGTCCCGACGTCGACATGGAGACGATGGCCCAGGCCACCCCCGGTATGTCCGGCGCCGACCTCGCAAACCTGGTGAACGAAGCAGCGCTCGTTGCCGTGCGCCGCGGGTCGAAGGAGATCGGCCGCATCGACTTCGAGAACGCCCGTGACCGTGTGGTCCTCGGCGCGACCCGCGAGTCGATGATCCTGTCGGCCGAGGAGAAGCGGGCGACCGCCTATCACGAGGGCGGCCATGCGCTGCTGGCCACCGTGCTACCGCACGGCGATCCGCTGCACAAGGTGACGATTCTTCCCCGCGGCATGGCCCTCGGTGTCACGTGGTCGCTCCCCCAGGAGCGCCACACCTACTCCAAGGAGTTCTTCGAGGACACGATCTGCAAGGCGATGGGCGGACGCGTCGCCGAGATGATCGTGTTCGGACATCTCAACTCCGGCGCCGCCAACGACCTCGAGCAGGCAACCGGGATCGCACGTCGAATGGTGCGCGAGTGGGGCATGTCCGAGCGCGTCGGGCCGATGGCGTGGAGCAGCCAGCAGGCAGTCTTCCTCGGCGAGGATCTCATGTCGTCACAGCGTGAGTACTCCGACGACACGGCGAAGCTGCTCGACGAGGAGATCGCCCGCATCCTCACGTCCCAGGAGAGTCGGGCCCGCGACGTGCTGAGTCGCCATCGTCGGGGTCTCGAACTGATCGCCGAGGCGCTGCTCGACCGTGAGACGATCGACGGGCCGGAGGTCGCCAAGCTGATCCAGCAGGGCATGGCCGAATCGGGTCAACCGGCCGACGACATCGTCGCTCACTGATCAGGGTTCACGCAGGCAGCTGCCTCCGCTCGGCGTCGAGCCGGGTTCGCGCGCCTCTGCGACCGCAGCCCACAGATCAGTTGCGGTCATCGACCCGAGGAACGAGGCGACCGCCACGCCCTTGGCGTCGGCGACGACGAGCGTGGGAACGGCGTCGATCGAGTACCGCTCGTGCAGCGCCCGATCGGCCGGGAACTCGACCTCGACGACCGCGACATCGTTGCACTCGAGCACCTTTGCCTTGTCGACGACCTGCGCGCACACGTCACAGGTGGCCGACGAGAACACGGCGACCAGCCACGGGGCGTCGGGTCGGGCGAAGTCGTTGCGGTCGAGTTGCTCGGGCGTGGTGTAGCGCCCCTGCGTCGGTGCGTCCGGCACGCGACGCCGCTTCGCCACGAGGGCGACCACCCCGACGACGGCGACGATCACCAGCGCGACGACCAGACGTTCCATCTCAGCGACGCTAACGCTCCGTCGTCAATCCCCGGCTGCGGGCAGTGTCCACGACCCGGAGGCGCCGGTGAGTCCGTTGCCCCTCGCGAGCGCCCGTTCGACGAAGACCCGGTTGCTCGATTGGACGATCAGCTCGGTGTTCAGCACGTCGGGATCGACGAGGTCGATCGTGATCACCTGGCCGGCGCCGATCGGGACATCGGTCAGGCTCGTCACCGCCGAAGGACCGCCCGGTCCGACCGCTTCAACGGTGATCGTTCCGTCGACGTTGTCGACGTTGTAGACGACGAGCGCTGCCGACGTGGGATCGGTGGGCCCAATACCGAGATGCCAGCGGGAAGCGACGTAACCGTCGATCCGCGGCGGGGCCCCCATGACGACCGACGTGGACACTGCGTCACCGGCCGGACGAGTGAGGATGCGCTCGACGACGATCGACGCTTCGTCGAGCGTCGAGAACACCGACGCATGGCGGCCCGGTGGGAGCGAACCCGCAGCGGCGTCGGCTGCTGCGGCGGCCGCCGGGTCGTAGACGACCACCTGATGCGCCGGCACGTCGATCGGGGCGGCATCGGTGAACTCGGCGTCGAGCGGGATACCGAGGAACACCACGTCGACCTGGACGTCGTCGTCGGTCGGGTTGTAGATCGCGAACGTCTCGGTGACTCCTTCGCCCGCCTCACCGTCGGCGAACCACCACTGGTCGCGCAGCGCCGGCGCTGCGAGCGACACGTCGTAACCCAGACGACCGCCGCCGAGATAGTGCTGGGCACGTCCGACGACAATCCGCCCGCGCTCGGCTGCGATCGTGACGGCGATCACCGGCTCGTCACGTGCGCCGAGGTCGGCGATCGGGATGGTCTCGACGGACTGCGGCAGGATCGTGAAACCCTGGAACGCGGCCGGCCTCGACTCACCGGCCTCAGTGGCGAACACGAGGTCGACCACAGCGGCGTCGTCGTACGGATTGGTCAGCACGAGGGTTTCGATGCTGCCGTCGACCGTGAAGCCGTCGGCGAAGTACCACTCATCGGAGGTGTTGGCAGCACAGGGTGCCACTGCGTTGCCCGCCGGGTGCTGTGCACGCTGCTCGACGAATCCCCGACCGCCGTCGATCTCGACGACCACGCTCGCGAACGTGGCGGTGACGAAGGCGTCGACGTCGATGGTGGTGCGTGACCACGGTTCGACGACGAGCGACTCGCTGGCCCCGACACCGTCCGGCGTGAGAATGGTGAACCGTCCCACGAGCTGCTCGTCGTCCCGGTTGGCCACGACGACGTCGCCTCCGACGCCGTCTTCACCCGTGGCCGGGACGCCGGGGCAGAACCAACTTCCCGTCAACGCGGAGTTGTCGCTGACGGCGGGCATCCAGGCGCCTGCCGGGGTGGCGAAGAAGGGATCGGCCACCGTCGGTGCGTCTCGGCCCACCGCGATCAGTCCGGCGAAGCCGACCAGCAGCAACACCAGCGCCGGAATCGCGCGGCGGTTCACGACCTCACCTCGTCGGCCGGGTGATCGTCGGGGTGGTGATCGTCGGGGTGATGCTCGTCGTCCCGGTCATCCAGCGACACGACCGGTTCATCGGTCAGGTCGATCAAGGTTTCGTCCTCGAGCAGCAATGTTCCACGCCGACCGACCGACACCCGCACCCTGGCGGCGATCACGAACGCAGCGAGCCACAACGCAATCTGCGCGGCGACCGCCAACCACCGCATCGCCGAGGTCTCGTAGCGCAACACGCCGACTCCGGACGCCGGCACGTCGAATGCCGTGGTCTCGCCGAAGGCCCGCCGCGCCTCGGTCGGGTTGTCGTTCACCGAGAGCGACCAGGAGTCGTCGAACGGCACGGCCAGGTGGACCACACCGCTCGTCACGTCGTCGGTCGCCGTGCCCAGCTGGTCGGCTCCGACGAAGCCCGGCGACGACGCCGACA